>NZ_JAWVAV010000021.1:0-63259 GCF_033599315.1 Acinetobacter sp. OYA S30 | reverse complement strand
GCGCTGAACTTGATGAGCATCTTGTCCATATATCACAAGAGGCAGATTTTTCTTCGGAGCCTTCTTATGATAATAAGACATAAGCGATGAAATACTATTTTGCGGTGAAATCATCCCTTTTAAATCACGATGTTCACGAAATATTGCAGCGAAATCGACATAGTAGGTAAAAAGTAAAACACCGACCACTGCAAATGAAGCTACCAGTGAGAATACTTTCTTCAATAACAACCGTGATACTTTTTCTTGTTTAAATTTAACTTGAGTAATTAAAAAAATGGGTAAAATAACAAAAAAAACTGTCCATAAAACAAAGCGTAAAGAAATTAGATCGGTAACTTCTGAAACATCTGTCTGGACCATGTTTTGAATTTGGTCAGGTGAAATAATGACACCCAATGTGTTTACAAAATAAGAGCTAAAGCCACCAATAAATATCAATAAAATTGCAAAGATTTTGGCAGTCCATTTCCAATTTAAGATTTGTAAAACCGCATAATAGGTAGCAACAAGAATTACGAGAGTAGCAGCTAAAAACAAAATAGCCTTTACTCCAAAATATGGAGTTAAAGTATGGACTTGATGATAAAAACCAATATTTAAAATTGCACCTAGCCAAATGGCTATAATGAGATTAAACATAAACAGAGAAATCTGTTTATTTCTTAATGTTGAAAAAAAATTCAGCATCGTGAGTGACTACAATCTTTTTATGATGCTTTAATGTAGAAATTGAAACTTAAAAATGACTTAAATAAAAAATGATCTAATTCAGAGGCCTTAATTCATCATTATTTTTTTAAATTTAACAAATAGAAAAGACGAGGATAAGTTTAACCTCGCCTTTTCTATTTTTAGCTAAAAATCGTTCTTAGAAGCTATATTTAGCCATTAAACCAACACGGTTATCTTTGTAAGACTTACCTTCAAATGTATCACGCTTACCGTTTACATACTCAACGCCTAAATCAATTGGTTTAACTGGCGTATAGATAAAGTTGATCCACGCTTGTTGAACTTTTTCATTTCCATCTTTATATGCTGTTGCATAATCAGTACCGTCATCAGCGAATTGAGCACCGTAAGCTAAAGTAGAACGTAAGTTAGGTAAAATCTTATAAGTACCGCCTACTTGTACAGCTACAAATTTATTTTGCTCAATATCCCCATCAACTACGGTATAGGCCTTATTACTACCATATAGATAGTTACTATTACCTACAACATACGATGCATCAGCAAAGAGTTTTAAAGGATCAGACACTTTAAAGTCGGTACCAACAGCAACCCCCCAACCTGTTTGGTTGTCACTACCAGCTTTTGATTTATAATTTTCAACTAATGCACGAGCAGAAGCCGAACCTTTACCATCTGCATAGCCTTGAGTGATTTTAGCAGTTAATACTGGCAAACTATATTTGATACTATCATTTACCCAATTATTATCTTTATCTTTTGTACCAGTAAGACCAGTGCTATCACCCTTTTCAGCCGCTACAAACAATTGTGTTGTTGGTCCTAGTTTGTAGTTATAGCGTACTTGTGGAACACGAGTAGTACCACCACCAATGTTTGTCGAGAAGTCGATCATTTCTGGTGCATGGTTAGCCAAGAAGTTTGAAGTTGTTTGACCAAATAACCAGTTGTTATATGTTACATAAGCATGACGAACACGCAATGAGCCATTTGAATCTGTTGTTGAACCAGCAAAATCGACTTCGAGTTTACCACCGACTTTAGCCTCATTTACTGGAGCTGTGAAATCTAAGCCTAGACGAGTTGTTTTAGCAGTCGCACGAATTTTATCAGTAGCTTCCCCTTTTGATTCAGCTACTTTACCAAAGTCGTTGTCTGCACCTTCAATAATATAGTTAGCATCGCCACGAACAAAACCATAAAGGTTCACATCAGCGCCAGCTTTAGATTTAAATCCTGCTAATGGAGACACTGGTGCTGCCACAGGTTGAGGTTGTGCTTTTACTTCAGCTAACTGTACTTGCTGTTGCTGCTGTACTTGTTGCTGTTGTTGCTGTACTTGACGTTGTTCTTGAACTAATGCTTTTAATGCTTCAACTTCTTGACGAAGCTTTCGAATTTCCTCTTTATCAGAAGTTGCCGCATTTGCCCCACTCATCATTAAAGCTGTTACTGTAATAGCTAAACTTTTAACAACAAACGATTTACGATTAAGGAATAGATCCATCAAAGACTCCTAAAAATATATTTTATGCTGCCTGTCCATGCCAAGTTGACTCGTGTGACCATTAAGCACTAAAGAATCAACCATCCTCCAAATTTGATTGCATTAATTTTATTACCGCAATCAAAACCAATTTTAACGCTGGGTAAGATTAAAAATTCCGGTCCAAAAGAATCAGCATTTACTTTTTGGTTTACAGAACCTTTACCTTAACTTCATGTTGTAACGAATCCTACACAACTCTCTTATCTTATAGAATGATTAAATCATTATTTCATTATTCTTTTTTAGACTTTAGGCTAATATCCAATCTAAATGAATATTTTTTTGCCAGTCTTATTTGATTCACATGATTTTTCTTGTTATTTGCATCCACTTTTCTCCTTGCAGCTTCCTTTTGCTTTCCAAACAAGATGGCACAATTAATAAGCCATTTAAATAGCCAAAAATATACATTTTTAAAAGATTGGCTAAAAATATAAGTATGATTTTTTAGTGCAGCTTAGTTATATTTAAGTCTCTTTATTTCATCTACTTAAAGTTATTTTTTATACAGTTTTGGCAACTTTCCATAAGTAAATAGGAATTAAAAAGAGTACCGCAATACTGACAATAGCTATCAAATAATGGAAATAACCAAGCGCATCTGCAATGACTCCACTAAAGCTGTAAAGACCACCACTGACTGTCGCCATGACTGAAACCTGAAAAGTAAAATCGGTACCCGCATAGTTTTTTCGACTGTAATGCATAACCAAAGTTAACATCACAACTAGTAGCATGGCAGCAAAGGCATCTTCCAGGGCATTTACAGCATAGATAAGCCATACATTTATCTTTACCTTTTGTTCATAAGCATAAGCTAAATACACATAGCCCCCTAAACTCATAATTTTTAATATCGAAAAAGTCATTAATGCTGTGGACCTAGAAATATGTTTTAACATCCACCCAGCAATAAGTGCCCCCAATAAAGCAGCAACAGCCCCAAGCATGGTGATGTAAATACCAATCTGAGTAAAACTTAAACCCATATCCACCATTAAAGGTTTAAGTAATGGCCCGGCTAAACCATCTGCAGCCTTAAAAGTTATAAGGACGATTAACCAAGAACGAAGTTCCTTATTTTGAGAGAAGTACCCCAAGTAAGCTTTAATCTTTGTAACTAGACTTGGTTGGCTATATTGATGAGGTGAATGAGAAGTATGAGATGGCTCTTTAAATAGTAAAATAGGTAAGGTATTAATAAAGACCAAAGCGGCTAATAACAGAAAAGTCGGCTGCCATGATAACCAGTCTAGGCACCATAACACGGCTCCCCCGCCGACAATAAAACCAAGTCGTGAACCTACAACTTGAAAAGTATTTCCCCAATGTTGCTGATCGTGTTGCAATAAATTGACCGCTAAAGCATCGGTCGCAATATCTTGAGTTGCGCCTGTTAAGTTCATAAATAACAGCGTAATAAAAAATATAAAGAGATAAAGAGGCTGATCTAAAACTTGTATAGGGAAAAAAGATAAAATACAAAGTACACCCACCGTCAAAAACTGAGCAGGTAAAATCCAGCTACGATAGTGACCTAAATGTGAAATAGCATGTCGATCTACCCACGGCGCCCAAAATATTTTGATTGACCAAGGCAACATGAGCAGCCCAAAACCACCAATATGGGCAAGAGATACACCTTGAGCTCTTAATATGACAGGTAAGGCATGCGTCATAAAACCTACAGGCAAACCTTGTGCCCAATATAAGGAAAAGAGCAAAAGATAAAGATTTTGCTGTCGGAACATATATACCTACTTTTATTTATTTGTGCGGTAATAACATGAAATACCATGCGTGGTCTTACATTTTGCCAATGAAGCGCAGATTTCAAAAGATTAAGATAAAACAAAGGATGATTTAAAACTTAAAAATATGGAACAACATTTCCCTAATCTACCGTCTCAAGTTCCCCAACGTGGTAATGCTTTAAGTCGAGCATTATTTAAAAAACTCTTTTTGGCACAAGGCTGGACCATAGAAGGTGAAGTTCCCAACTTTCCTAAAGCTGTAGCCATTATTTCTCCACATACATCCAATATTGATGGTTGGTATGGTTTTCTTGCCATTTTTGGACTCGGTATCCAAATTACGGTGCTAGGTAAAGACAGTTTATTTAAGCCACCTTTTAAACGGGTTTTAGATTGGGCGGGTGTTATTCCTGTAAAACGTGACTCGGCCAATGGTCTGACTGAACAAGTCGTTGCGACTATTCAACAGTATGACAAGATCTGGATTGGAATGGCGCCAGAAGGCACACGTAAGAAAGCAAAAAAAATGAAGAGTGGTTTTTACCATATTGCTGCAAAAGCCAATATTCCTATTGTGATGTTTTCTTTTGATTATGACCGTAAGACTATTCACAGCTTAGGCTATTTAACTCCAAGCGGAAATTATGATGAAGATCTCGCCAAGATTTTTGAACGTTATGAAGGAAAAATATCACCGAAAAATCGTAATTGGCTTGCAGAGCCTTTACAAAATCTTGTGAAAAAAACCTAGCAAAAATTGAACGAATCTGGTCTGATGGGCCATCTTAATTTATCTTGCCATAGATTGTTTTTCAAAGATGAAAATTGCTCAATTTGCCAGTATCGGATTTATCTCTTTAGCCCTATTCGGCTGTGATAAGTTCAGCAAAACACCAACACCGACCACTTCAGTTAAAGCGCGCGAACCAGTGATTGCACTTGCATTGGGTGGCGGTGGAGCAAAAGGATTTTCACATATTGGTGTCATCAAGGTTTTAGAATCACATGGTATTAAACCGAAAATTGTTACGGGTACAAGTGCCGGTAGCTTCGTAGGCAGTATCTATGCCAGTGGACAAACGCCTTATCAACTCCAAAATCTTGCGCTCAAATTGCAAGAGTCTGATATCCGCGATTTAACCCTGAATCGCCAAGGTATTATTCTTGGGCAAAAGCTACAGGACTATGTTAACCGTAACGTGGGTAACAAGCCTATTGAGAAATTCCCAATTCGTTTTGCAGCGGTAGCAACTCGTCTTGATAATGGCCAAAAAGCAGACTTTATTAAAGGTAATGCAGGACAAGCTGTTCGTGCATCATGCAGTATTCCCAATGTATTTGTACCAGCAACCATTGGTAAGCAGAAATATGTAGATGGCGGACTGGTTAGCCCAATTCCGGTCAAAACAGCACGTGATATGGGTGCTGATATTGTGATTGCAGTTGATATTTCTGCACGTCCGGCAGGAAACCGACCTGCGAATATGTGGGGATTGCTTGATCAAACCATTAATATTATGGGTCAACAAAGTATTAATGAAGAGTTAAAGCAAGCTAACGTGGTGATTCAGCCTAAAGTTGGGCATTTAGGTACACTCGATTTAAAATCAAGTAATGAAGCTATTTTAGAAGGCGAAAAAGCTGCTCAAGGTCAAATTCGCCAAATTGAAACTGCAATTGCAAATTTCAAAAAATCTCCAGCCGCATTTAAGCCTGCGCCACGTCCTAAATTTTAATTGAGGTGGTTTTTTTCTATCCACACTCTCCATCATCTGCTACAGTGGTAAAAGTGATATGAAATCACTTTTACCCATCATAAAGACATATAAAAGAGCAGATCTATGGAGTTTGTTGTAGAACCTTGGCACTGGTTTGTATTGGGTATCTTACTTATTCTTTCTGAGCTGATTCTCCCTGCCTTTGCCGCTCTCTGGTTTGGTATTGCAGCCATAATGGTTTGCTTTCTCTATTGGTTATTTCCAGATATCAGCCTTACTACTCAAATAGTGCTGTGGATTGTGTTATCGGTGCTATGTACCCTTCTCTGGTTTAAATTTATTAAGCCTTTATCTATTGATAAAACTAAAGCAGGTTTACCTCGAGAAGCGACGATTGGGCAAATTGGTATGGTGATTCAGACCGAACTTGCTCATGACCAAATTATTGTTCGTTTCCCTATGCCTATTTTAGGGGCCGATGAATGGAACTGCCGAAGCACCATCCCTGTTAAGGTCGGTGATCGGGTTCGAGTCATTGATATTTCGGGTAATGACTTAATTGTTCAGCCCCACAGCACTTCATAAACATTAAAGATAAAGAGAGGTTATTTTCATGCCAGTTGGTACTATTATTGTTTTAGCCTTTTTGGCTTTTGTTGCTGTTACCATTTTTAAAGGGGTACGTATTGTTCCTCAAGGCTATAAATGGATTGTTCAGCGTTTAGGAAAATATCATTCTACGCTTAACCCGGGGCTTAACTTCGTTATTCCTTATATTGATGATGTAGCATATAAAGTCACTACTAAAGATATTGTGCTTGATATTCCATCACAAGAAGTCATTACCCGTGACAATGCTGTATTACTCATGAATGCCGTGGCGTATATCAATCTGACTACACCTGAAAAAGCGGTGTACGGTATTGAAAACTATACATGGGCCATACAAAATCTTGTACAGACTTCACTACGTTCAATTGTCGGTGAAATGGATCTAGACGATGCCCTATCTTCACGAGATCACATTAAAGCTAAACTAAAAGCTGCGATTTCTGATGATATTTCAGATTGGGGTATCACTTTAAAAACAGTAGAAATTCAAGATATTCAGCCATCTTCAACCATGCAAGCTGCCATGGAAGCTCAAGCCGCTGCTGAACGTCAACGTCGTGCTACAGTTACCAAAGCTGATGGTGAGAAACAAGCTGCAATTTTAGAAGCAGATGGTCGTTTAGAAGCATCTCGCCGTGATGCCGAAGCGCAGGTTGTTTTAGCAGAAGCTTCTCAAAAAGCGATTGAAATGGTAACAAGTGCCGTAGGTGATAAAGAAATTCCTGTTGCTTACCTGTTAGGTGAACAATACGTCAAAGCAATGCAAGAGATGGCGAAATCAAGCAATGCTAAAACTGTTGTGTTACCTGCCGATGTTTTAAATACAATTCGTGGCATTATGGGAAAGCATAATTAATTTAATTGCTTCAAATAAGCCATTGAAATCAAAACGGCGACAATCATGTCGCCGTTTTTCTTTTATATTATTGGTTGTTTAATCTTTTCTGATCTTTCACAGGAAGCTTTTTTACGACCAAGTCATAAGAGTCGCGAATCAAATCTCGGAGAAAATCGCTTGTTAAATTTTTATGCGGTTTAATCGAAATCCAGTGTTTTTTATTCATGTGATAGCCGGGAATAATAAATGGATAGAGTTCCTGATATTCCTGACTTTTATAAGGGTCACATTTGACATTAATCATTTTTACGCCAGACACTTCCACTGTCAGCATAAACATTTTTTCTAAAATTTTAAAAACTTCATACTCTGGGCCAAATGGATGAGTTTGCTCACTAAAAGGGAGATTACGCGCCGCCTCTATTGCGAGTTGATGAAGCTGTACACCATTCATTCTTTTCTCCCGTATTCATTAAATATGAATAAAAGTATGAAGATTGATTTATGTTTTTATTAATTAGTACGAGCTAACAGGAATTGTGAAATCTCAACTAATTCTTTTGCGTTTTCACCGAAATGCGCTAAAGCTTCGAAAGCTTGATCATGCAATTCTTTGGCATAAATCTGTGCTTGCTCTAGTCCCATTAGAGCAGGATAAGTCGATTTTTGTACTTGTTCATCTTTACCAGCGGTTTTGCCTAAAGTTTCAGTGCTCGACGTAATATCCAAAATATCATCTTGGACCTGAAAAGCCAGCCCAATTGCTTGACCATATTGACGTAGTTTTGGAATTGCCTGATCTGTACCCGAGAAAATTGTCACTGCCCCCATCATAATGGCAGCCTGAATAAGCGCACCCGTTTTATTACGGTGAATATTCTCTAGTTCGTCTTGAGAAATTTGCTTAGCTTCGGCTTGTAAGTCTAAAACCTGTCCACAAACCATTTTAGAACTAGCTGTAGCTAAAATTTGAATTTGCTTTAAGACAATTGCAGCATCGGTTCCCTGCCCTTGTTCATCAAACAAACGGCTCCCTAAAACTTCAAATGCCATCGATTGTAAAATGTCACCCGCAAGTAACGCGGTATCTTCACCAAATGCAACATGACACGTTGGCTGACCACGGCGAAGCAAATCATTGTCCATACAAGGCAGGTCATCATGTGCTAAGGAATAACAATGGATGAGTTCAACAGCAACCGCAGCACGGCGAGCAGCCGCAAAATTTGGATTATCTTGTAAAGAAGCTGTAGCGTAACACAAAGCCGGGCGCACACGTTTTCCACCGAGCATAACTGCATGGTGTACAGCGCTTTTTAAAGGTTCGGGAATTGAGAATGCAGCCAGTGTCGTCAATAAATCTTGTTGAATACGTTGTTGAGCTTGTTTTAAAACATCCGCATTAACTTGAGAGAGTGATGACACAGTCGCCTCGATAAAATCAGTAGAGAAATTTTATTGAATGTGATGAAACATTCATGTGCTACATCATACACGATTCACTGTAAAAAGTGCGTGATGAGTTATGGATGTCAGAAGTAAAAAGCCTCTCTAGGGTAGAGAGGCTTTTCATTTAAATGACTTTTAGAAACTGTCACCCGGAACGCGTACCCAACCTTCCATTAACACACGCGCACTACGACTCATAATGGCTTTTTTCACCACCCATTGGCCATTTGTAAGTTCAGCTTGGGCACCAACACGTAATGTTCCAGATGGATGTCCAAAACGTACTGCTTCACGTTCTCCACCACCAGCCGCTAAATTTACTAAAGAGCCTGGAATCGCAGCCGCTGTACCAATTGCTACCGCTGCTGTTCCCATCATGGCATGGTGAAGTTTGCCCATCGACAAAGCTCGAACGAGTAAGTCGACATCGTTCTCTGAAACGTTTTTACCGCTTGAAGCTGCGTAATTTTTTGGTTTAGAGACAAAAGCAATTTTTGGTGTGTGCTGACGTGCGGCTGCTTCTGAAATATCTTTAATTAAGCCCATCTGAACTGCACCATAGGCACGAATTTTTTCAAAACGTGCTAATGCTGCTGCATCACCATTAATATGATCTTGTAATTCAGTACCTTCGTAGCCTAAATCTTCTGCATTTAAGAAAATGGTTGGAATACCGGCATTAATAAATGTGGCTTGAAAACTACCAAGCTCTGGAACATCTAATTGGTCAACAACATTCCCTGTCGGGAACATATCACCGCCCTCTTCACCATCATCGGCAGGGTCTAAAAACTCAATTTGAACTTCAGCGGCAGGGAAAGTTACCCCATCTAGCTCAAAGTCGCCAGTTTCTTGAACTTGGCCATTGGTGATAGGTACATGCGCAATAATAGTTTTTTGAATATTTTTTTGCCAAATTCGAACAGTACAGAGGCCATTTTCAGGAATACGATCGGCATCAACCAAACCATTTGAAATCGCAAATGAACCAACCGCAGCTGTCAAATTACCGCAGTTACCACTCCAGTCTACAAAAGCTTGATCAATTGAAACCTGCCCAAACAAATAGTCGACATCATGATCTGGCTGTGTACTTTTAGCGAGAATAACGGTTTTACTGGTACTCGAAGTCGCTCCACCCATTCCATCAATTTGTTTTCCATAAGGGTCTGGGCTACCAATGACACGTAGCAAGAGTTGATCTCTTGCTTGACCTGCAACTTGAGCTTTTTCCGGCAAATCATCAAGTTTAAAGAATACACCTTTACTGGTTCCACCACGCATGTAAGTTGCTGGAATTTTAATTTGCGGTACGAAGCTCATATCAACTGTTATCCTTACTATTGTGTTTTTATATCTCAAAACAAGCAGACTTGTTTAGTCATTCGCTTCATCTTAAATCGTTTTATGATCAAGAGATAGCACTCTACTTTTATACATCAATCGTATTGACGCGGGTTTATTTTGGAAATTTCAATTCATGCCTGCAATGACCGAATAAAGCAAAATCATAAGAAAAAAAGTCTATCAAAAAATATATTTTTGGAAGATTTTTCAACCAATTTAACACGATTAAAAGCAAGTTTATGATTTTAAATATTTTTTATAGTTACTTTACAGTCATCCCTTGTTCAATTGTAGTCTAGGCTAAAATAAATCCATCTATTAGAATAATTTACTTATTCATTGTGAGTGAAGACCTTTGACCAACGAATCTTCTACACTTCAACGAGGACTAAAAAATCGACATATCCAATTAATTGCTATGGGTGGAGCAATTGGTACCGGATTATTTTTAGGCTCGGCGCAAGTGATTCAATCTGCGGGACCATCCATTATTTTAGGATATGCCATTGGTGGCTTAATTGCTTTTTTAATTATGCGCCACCTGGGAGAAATGATTGTTGAAGAACCTGTTGCAGGATCGTTCAGCCATTTTGCGTATAAATACTGGGGGAAATTTCCCGGATTTTTAGCTGGATGGAATTATTGGATGCTCTATGTTCTGGTTGCGATGAGTGAACTCACCGCGGTAGCCAAATATATTAATTACTGGTGGCCTCATATTCCAGCATGGACGTCTGTCTTATTTTTCTTTGTCGTGATTACGGCAATTAACCTAACAAACGTCAAATTTTATGGTGAGTCCGAATTCTGGCTCGCTATTATTAAAGTTGCTGCGGTTATCTCTATGATTGTTTTTGGCCTTTATTTGCTATTTACAGCAGATGTAGGTTCAAGCATTTCGTTTAGTAACCTTTGGTCTCATGGTGGATTTTTTCCAAATGGCTTTAGTGGCCTCTTCTATATGTTGGCTTTCTTGATGTTCGCCTTTGGTGGTATTGAACTGATTGGTATGGCCGCGGCAGAAGCAAAAGATCCGAAAAAAACCATTCCAAAAGCAATTAACCAAGTTGTTTTCCGTATCTTGATTTTCTATATCGGTTCACTAGCGATCTTACTTTCATTAGTGCCGTGGAACCAATTAGATCTAGGCGGACTCGATAAAAGTCCATTTGTTATGATTTTTAGTCAAATGGGTATTGGTTGGGCTGCACATTTACTGAACTTTATTATTTTAACCGCTGCTCTCTCTGTTTATAACAGTGGGATGTTTGCAAATAGCCGTATGCTTTACGGTTTAGCTCAACAAGGCAATGCACCAAAAATTTTCAAGAAAGTAAATAAACAAGGTGTACCTGTACCAGCAGTTTTGCTATCGGCATTACTCATTTTTGGCTGTGTTCTTTTAAATTACTTTGTACCAGAAGATGCTTTAAGCCACTTAATGTACATTGTTGTTGGAGCACTGGTATTGAACTGGGCGATGATCAGTATGACTCACCTCAAGTTTAAATCAGCAATGAAAAAACTCGGTCAAAAAACTCACTTTCCTGCACTTTGGGCACCGTTTAGTAACTATCTGGTTTTAGGTTTTATTGCTGTAGTACTCTACATTATGTGGAGTCAGGGCTTTAAAGAATCAGTAATGATGATTCCTATTTGGATCGTTCTCATGTTTATTTTGTTTAAAGTACTCAATGCCAAAGAACAGTAATCTAACAGCTTGTACTTAAAACCATAAAAAGTCATTGCCTCGGCAATGGCTTTTTTGTTTATAATCAGAAAATTATGCGCCCTTAGCTTAACTGGATAGAGCAGTTGCCTCCTAAGCGACCGACGTGGGTTCGAGTCCCGCAGGGCGCACACTTTTAGTGAATTAATCCTTCACTTCAGCCAGCAATGTTTCAGCTGCAAGTTTGCCTAAATTATTAGAAGCAAGCGGACTATCGCCCGTTAACAATTTACGGTCTCGATGACATTGACCAGTAATGCCAGTATTCAAAATCTTCACGCCGAGCTTTTCAAGGTTTTCACCGACTAACCACGGTAAAGCTCCAGGCATGTAACCAATATCAATATTCGCTCCCTTATCTAACGAATCAGGGAATACACAAATTTGATAATCTTTAAAAATATAATTCTCAGGCTGTTCATCTACTGCGGCAGCCAGTAACGAAGCTGGACCATGACATAACGTAATAATAAATTTGTCTTGTTCAACTGCCCATTTAAGAACTTTCTTCACTTCAAGGCTATGCGGAATCTTAGCTAACACCCCATGCCCACCCGGAATAAATACAGCCGCATATGGAGAGTTTTCACCGACTACATTTTCTAAAATATCGGCAAGTTTTAACGGATTTTTTAATTTATCTGCATATTTCTGGAAAGTATCTAATACTACTTGTTCTTGCTTTGGCATTGCCCACATTTCAAGTTTGGCTGGATTACCTGAAAGTGTCGCAACATCAATTTCAAATCCAGCATTATCTAAATGGAACATTGGCAAAAGCATTTCTACTGGATGGTTTCCGGTAGAAAAGAACTTACCGTTTTGCATCTGGATATAGCGTTCATCAGTTGCAATCATTAAAACCTTTTTATTGCCCGCATACGGCGTTGGATAGGTTGTGCCATCGTAATCTGTTTTAGGAGAAGTATATTGACTCAGTGAATATAGTGATGGGAAGAACGCATTATCTTCAGCTAAATCTGGAGTTGGATTTTTATCATTTGATGCTGGGGTATTCATGGTTACCATCCTTTAGAATTGAAGAGCGAAATAACAGCTTTAAGACAGTTATTATTTCTTAGTAAATGTATATTCAGATCAAGAAACAGGTGCAACAAGCCAATAGAATTTGGCAATTTTTATATAGAAATAGGCACAATTAATAATTATAAAATTTCAGTTTAGGCAAATATGTCATTCACCTAAACTGTCACAGATAAGATTAAGCATTCATCTCTAAAACGATCTTTCCAATATGGTCGCCCTGCTCCATACATGCATGAGCACTTTGTACATCTGAAAAAGCATAGGTTTTATAGATTTGTGGTAAACACTTGCCTTGCTCCAATAACGGCCACACATGTTCATGTAAAGATTGAGCAATCTGTGCTTTTTCTTGGCTATTACGAGCTCGCATCGTTGAGCCTGTAATCGTTGCGCGTTTTAAAATCAGTTTTTGTAAATCAAATTCTTTTGCAATTCGACCTCCCATAAAGCCAATAATGACAAGTCGGCCATCACGTTTTAATAGATTTAAGTTTTTCTGAAAATAAGAACCACCCACAATATCCAAAATAACATCAACACCTTGTTGTTGAGTATGGTTCAAAATTTCCTGCTCAAAATCTTGGGTTTTATAATTAATTGCTGTGGTTAAATCAGAGAGTGCTTCAACTTTATCTTCACTACCAACCGTAGCAAAAGTTTTAATACCTAAAGCATGGCAAATCGCTAAAGCAGTGGTTCCGATCCCACTTGCACCGCCATGAATCAGGGCAGTTTCATCTTTCTTTAAACGGCCAATATCAAAAAGATTTGCCCAAACCGTAAAGAATGTTTCTGGAATCGCAGCAGCTTGAGTAAATGATAAATTCTCAGGTATTGGCAATACTTGAGTTGCAGTTACCGCACAGTATTCTGCATACCCGCCACCATTGGTTAAAGCACAAACCTTGTCCCCGACTTTAAACTGTTGCACTTGCTCACCCACAGCAACCACTACTCCAGCGACTTCAAGTCCAGGGATTTGAGTAACCCCTTTAGGCATTGGATATAACCCCATACGCTGTAAGACGTCAGGGCGGTTAATTCCAGCGGCTTTAACCTCAATTAAAACTTCATCAGCTTGAGGTACCGGAACATTTGAATCTTGAAGTTTTAAAACCTCAGGTCCGCCAGGAACCGTAATTTCAACAATTTTCATGGTTGTCGGAAGATTCATTGATATGCTCCATGTTTGGTTTATATTTAAGACGTGTTGATTTACTTTAGTTTGTTGATAATTTAGGTGGAACTCCAAACAGCCGCTTAAACTCTCGGCTAAACTGTGAGGCACTCACATATCCTACCTCATAGGCAGCTTCTGCAACGCCCATTTGGTTATTTAGGATTAGATCACGTGCCTTATGTAACCGAGTAATTTTGATGTACTGTAATGGAGAATAGTTGGTAACTTTCTTAAAAGCTTGATGAAAAAGCGAAACGCTCATTCCTGCTTGTTTAGCCAACTCCTGAACCGTTAAGTTACGATAATAATCCCTTTGAATAATTTCACAAATCGTATAAATCACTCCACTTCGACTCATAATAGCCGAAAGGTTCTGGATAAAATCACTACCGCCAGCTTGTAAAACCCGATAAATAAGTTCGCGTTTCACCTGCTCTCCTAAGATTGCAGTATCTTGCTTGGAACGAAGTAAGTTCAACAAGCGTAAAGCAACATCAGATATAACCGAGTTCATTTCAATAATATTTAAACCACAGCTCAGTTTTATCTCTTTGTTATCAAAATCTTCTATAAGTGGTCGCTGCTCTTTATCCATTTTAGTCGCCAGCTCAGCCATCATTTGAGGTTCAAATTTAATCGCAATTGCAAGCATTGGTTCACGCTCAACCAACGTATCGCAATCAAAAGGGATAGCAATTGAGATAAATAAACACTGTCCTTGTTGAAACTTAAAAATATCTTTTCCGATATAAGCCCGTTTTACACCCTGAATGACTAGAACGATGGAAGGCTCTTGCAATACAGCAACCGGCTGTGTGGAATGATCTACCCTCATCAGGGTGATATTTGAAATATGAGTGGGATATAGCCCTTCTTGAGGAGCCAAATACAAAAAAGCCTCTACCAAACTTTTCGTCAAGTCATTCTGTTGCATTGCTTTATTTTTTACGGGCTATTTAAGATTTACTATATCAATCAAACTAAAAGGAAAAAGTATTTCTTGGTAGTACTTTGTATAAATAAGCAAGTTAAAGCTATTTTTAGGCATAAAAAAACCTAGATTTCTCTAGGTTTTTATCCTTAATCTGACTATTAAGCAGATAAGTTAAAGAACATAGCAGCAATTAGGATAATCACACCTAATACAATTCGATACCATGCAAATACACGTAATGTATGACGCTCAACGAAGAGTACGAGTGCTTTTACAACCAATAAAGCAGCAATAAATGCCGCAACAAAACCCACTCCAATATTAACCATATTGTCTGAAGTCAACACATCAGCATTTTTAATTAGGTCAAAAGTTGCTGCACCTAGCATGGTCGGCATTGCAAGGAAAAAAGAAAACTCTGTTGCAGCCTTACGAGACAAGCCTGCAAACATCCCGCCTACAATTGTCGCACCTGAACGAGAAGTCCCAGGAATCATCGCAACACATTGAGCCAGACCTACTAAAAGCGCCTGTTTAAACGTGATCTTGGTCGCATCATCATCCGTTTTATGTTCAAATTGTTTAGATTCAACCCAGAAAATAATAAGCGCGCCGACAATCAGAGCAATCGCAACTACAATTGGGCTAAATAAAACACTTTTAATAAAGTCTACAGCTAAAACGCCAATAATCACTGCCGGGAAAAAAGCAATTAAGACACTAATGGCAAAATGGCGTGACTCGACATCACCACTAAAAAAACCTTTGATTAAGTTAATGATTTTCTGACGATATAACCAACACACTGCCAGAATAGCACCTAACTGGATCACTACTTCAAAGACACGACCACCATCTGAATGGAAATCGATAATATGACCAAATAAAATTAAATGACCAGTACTCGAAATAGGTAAAAATTCAGTTAAGCCTTCAACAAAGCCTAGAAACAGTGCTTTTATAACTTCAAAATTTTCCATAACTTGCTCAAAGAAAGTTAGTTAATCACTAGAACGATCTAAAATTTATTTTATTGCCACAGTTAGCTTTTTATTTAGCTCAACACATGTTCAATATCAGATCATTTCTAGCATTTGTGGTTATTGCCTCTAGTGAAAGGCAGTTTATTTAAAGTGCGATAATGTATCACATCATAATGACAAACTTAGGTTAACTATCGTAAAAAGATAAAACTTGGTTAAAAATGGCCAAATTTTCTTTTGTTATAGATGAGTCTTTTACAATAGATGAGTTTAGAAAATCATCTTAAAAAGTCCTTAAAAAAACATGTTATTATTCCAACTAAATACAACTCATATCAAAAATTCAGACTGAATGAAAAATACCAAAATTAACGCACGTCATCTTATTATCGACCTCTTTCTTTCTTCCGCTTATCCTCAGCTCAGTATCAAACAAATTTTGGTTGCAGCTAAACTTTTTAACTTAAGTGAAAATGGTATTCGAGTTGCGACAACACGCTTGTTAAATGAAGGTATGATCCAGAGCGTAGAACGCGGAATCTATCAACTTTCTCCATCTGCAAAAGATTGGGCAAAAGTTATTCTCAATCGTAAAAATGGAATTAAACAAACTAAAGAATGGCAGCAGCATTATCTTGCCGTGTTTACAGGAACTTTAGGCCGCATAGACCGAACAGCACTAAAAAAACGGGAACGTGCACTTCGTCAATTTGGTTTTAAAGAGCTGGAAACTGGTATTTACATCCGCCCAGACAATTTAGCTTATAGCTTTGAAAAAACCTGTGATGAGCTTGTTTTAGCAGGGCTAGAGAAAGAAGCAAAAATTTGTATTATTCAACATGTCGACTCAACAACGCTTAAGCAAATTTTTTCTTTATGGGATACCAAACAACTCGAAAAAAATTATGAAATGTATAGCCGAGATATTACACACTGGCTTGAAAATTATGCTCACTCCCCTTTAAACGATGCAGCAGTCAAGGCACTTCTTTTAGGAAGGGAAACAATTGCCTTACTCATGAATGACCCATTATTACCCGCACCATTTGTAAATGAATCTGCTCGTAATCAATTTGCTCAAGATGTACAGCAACTAGATGCAATTGGCCAGAAACTTTGGAAAAAAATATATGAACAGGAATTAAATTTATAGCCATCTGATTTATTTTTTTACAAACAAATATTTCACTTTTTAAATTTTTATGACTATATTTGTAATATAAAATATGGATACCAAACTCTAATTTGGGAGAATAAAAATGAATGCACAGGTGAGTGTTACCGATCTATTTAGCAGAGAAGAAATACAAGAGCTTACAGAACCTTCAGATGCATATGGCGCTTGGGCCGTTGCTAGCACATGGGCTGTTATTGGAGGAACATTTGCCAGCTTAATTATGATGTGGGATTACTTACCGAGTTGGGGGAAATTATTAGCATGTATGCTTGCTCTAGCTGTTTTAGCTGGCCGTCAGTTATGCCTCGCAATTTTAATGCACGATGCATCCCATAAAAGTTTATTCAAAAATAAGAAAATAAATGATTTCGTTGGAGAGTGGCTATGTGCCCGCCCAATCTGGAACGACCTACAAAAATATCGTGTACACCATGTTCGTCATCACGCAAAAACATCTACACCAGATGACCCAGATCTTTCTTTAGTTGCAGGCTTTCCTGTCAGTAAAAAATCTCTTACTCGTAAATTCTTACGCGACTTAACCGGTATAACAGGATTAAAGTTTAGCTTAGGCCGTGTGTTGATGGACCTTGATATCATGAAATGGACTGTAGCCAATGATCAAATCTGGTTAGACCGCAGTGATAAAAATTTCGTTGAATATGCAAAGAGTATTGCAAAAAACAGTACAGGCGCTATTGCAACCAACCTAGTACTTTATGGTGTTTTAAAAGCTTGTGGTCAACAACGTTTTTATTGGTTATGGCCTTTGGCTTATTTGACACCATTTCCATTATTTTTAAGAATTCGTTCAATGGCAGAACATGCAGGTATGCAAACCAGCAATACTGCTTTAACCAATACTCGTACCACACGTGCAGGTTGGATTGCGAGAAGCTTTGTGGCCCCTATTCATGTCAATTACCACATGGAACATCATTTAATGGCGTCTGTTCCATATTTTAAATTACCGCGTATGCACAAAATATTAAGAGAACGTGGGCATGTGCCCACTCCACCGAGATATTTTGAAGTAATTCATACACTTTCATCAAAACAAGAGTTAACAAATTAAGATAGGGCTAGAAGACCACTTTCAAATTTGTAGTCTTCTTGATTATTCACTTATATCTAAATTTTTTAGTTTTAACTGAGTTTGATAATACTTCGGTGTTACACCCATCCAGCGTTTAAAAGCGCGGGTGAAATGGGATGTATCGGCATAGCCTAAACTTAATGCCACAGATTCAATTGACATTAAACTATTTTGCAAAAGTTCTTGTGCATATTGCTTTCGAGTTAAATCAACTAATGCTGAGAAGCTTGTATTCTCTATTGCTAAATACCGCTGTAGGCTACGTTCTGACATATTCATCATTTGGGCAACTTGCTTAACTTTTAATATTTCCCCCTGACTATTGATCAATAATTTTTTTATTACTTGGCTAATTTCTGCTTTCCATCCACTTCGGAACTTCAATTTATCAATATCTTTTTTACACTGTGCTTTCAGTAAAGGTGCCAGCATAGGATCAGCCGTGAGTACAGGCTGCATTAAATATTCTTTTGGAAAAATCCAAATATTATGTTTTTGGTCAAATAAACAACTTACGCCTAATTTATCTTTTATTTTTGAAAAACCTAGTGGTTCGGGCATATTCAATTGCACTGTACCTAAAGAAGATAACCCTGTTAGATGTTTTGCGATGTGAATAAAACCTAACAACAAAAAAATAGTCGCATCTGAACTTAATTGAAAACTTTTTAAAGGTTGATGAATAGACCAGTAAACATCGTCTTGCTCTTGCTTTAACTCAGGTTTAAAGGCATCACAACGTGAACCAATAAATTGTTCAAGTATTTTTAAAGCCTCTCCAAGATTTGCAGACACCATGGCTGCCATACCAACAGAACCATAACAAGAAGCTTTCATTTCCAACGCCAAATAACCCGCTAATGCTGGCTCATGAGTGAGTTGAATCGCATGCTCAAGTAAGTTATTTAAGGTATTAAACTCAACATACCAATACGGTTTTTTTAATTGTTCCGGTGTTAATCCACTACCCTCTAAAAACTGCTCACAAGAGATACCTCTGCGCTTAACGATCTCTGCTAATAAATTAATATAAGTTCCGGGTAATTCTGGAGTCATGAGCGGCCCACTAGAAAGCGTAATTGTGGCGTTAAATGGTAAAAACTGTCAGTTCTTGAACTATGCCATGCTTTTAAATTCAGGCATAGTCACTTAAGACAAACTGACTTAACTCTCCGACATTCCACTAAAAACTAATCTTATCTTTAAGAGTAAAGCCACTATGAATATCCTGATTGTTCATGCTCATCCAGAACCTCTGTCTTTTACAACTTCCCTAAAAACGGCAGCTCAACAAACCTTTAAAAAATTGGGCCATCAAGTAGAAATTTCCGATTTATATGCAATGCAGTTTAATCCTGTTGCCTCTAAGGAAGATTTTTTAGAACTCAATCAACCTGATTATTTTAACTATGCATTAGAACAGCGAAATGCCACAAAACAACAACTTTTGTCTCCTGATATTCAAGCAGAAATTGACAAAGTAAACCGTGCCGATCTAGTAATCTTGAACTTTCCACTTTATTGGACTTCTGTTCCAGCAATTTTAAAAGGCTGGATTGATCGTGTATTTGTCTCTGGACTTTTTTATGGGGGTAAGCGGTTTTACAACCATGGTGGCATGGCAGGTAAAAAAGCAATGCTCTGTTTAACACTCGGTGGTAGAACACATATGTTTGGGGAAAATTCTATTCACGGGCCAATTGAACATTATCTATCACCGATTCAACGCGGTACTTTGGCTTATACTGGCTTTGAAGTTCTTCCCCCATTCATTGCCTACCATGTACCTTACATTAGCCAAGAAGCACGTGAAACTATTCTTGAGGACTATGTCACTTATCTCACTCACCTTGACCAACTTGAACCATTAAAATTTCCTAAACTTGAAGAATTTGATGAAAAGTTATATCCCCTCTAATGCTATGTTTTAAATCTAAAAGGCGCGATAACCGATTTCTTTTCTATTTCGGTTATCCCTTAAATAAAGCAAGCTTAAATCCAGCAATTAATTCCTCAAAAAATTTGACCAAATAGTAAAGGAAATACTCTCAATTTTTATCTAATAAATAACAATATAAAACCGAATCAATAATATACATGTGTAGAGAAACTAGACTTATCCATTAAAAATGATGACCAATACTCATTTCATAATCAATCAATTCATATTTTTACAAAAAAATCTTTGACCATTTTTCTTGGATTTATGACAAAAATGTCATAAAAACAAGCAACTTTAATAATAGATAAAAAATATAAATATCAATTATTTAAATTAATTAAACAACAAAAATATTCCTTCATATTTCATTCATTATTGCCATTTTTTGTATAAAAAGTGAGTACTCTGCAGTTCATAGAACAGATTTACTCTTAGTGTAATTATGCTATTTTTGTTACATGGAGTTATCAATGCTTTGAAACTTGTAATTCAAAGCACTGAAGGCAACACAGTTTAAACGGTTTAACTCTGTTACTTTTAAAAAAATGTCTTGAAGTTCAAGGAAAGATTAAAAATGAAATTAAAACATCTGAGCACTGCAATGATTTTAGCAACGCTGCCTGCAACTGGGGTTTTTGCAGCAGCTTTAGATCGCTCTGGACAGTCAATGTCTGCGTTCTTCCAACCTGGTAATTACTTTGAAGCAGGTATTTCTGTTCTAGATCCTGATGTAGCTGGTAAAGAAGCTGGATCTAGTGCCACACGTCGTGATATTGGCGATATGGCGAATGACTACTACTTCCCAAGTGCTGCATTAAAATTACAAATTAATGACCAATTTTCTTTCGGTCTACTCTACGATCAACCATTTGGAGCAGATGCAGAATATTCAGGTAATAACGTATTCGTTTCTCAGCCAGGTTCTGATTCTGTTTTATCAGCCACTGCGATTGATGGGATAGTGACTAAAAAAGCAAAAGAAGCTTTAGAAGCTAAAGGTTTGCCTGTTAATGACCAAACTTTAGCTTTAGCAAAAAAGGAAGTGGTAGCAAGTCAGAAGTTCCAAGATTTATCTAAAGCTTTGACAGCTGCTAATGGATATTTAGGGACTGGTGGAACTAAAGTTAAAGTTGATACACAAAACTTATCTTTTGTATTTGGTTATCAACCAACTAAAAACTTTAACTTCTATGCAGGCCCTGTATTACAAACCGTTAAAGGTAATGTAAGTTTACGAGGTCAAGCTTATAGTCTTTATAATGGTTATGATGCAGATATTAAAGAAACTACAGGTGCTGGATGGTTAGCAGGGGCAGCTTATCAGATTCCTGAAATCGCACTTAGAGCATCTTTAACTTATCGTTCTGAAATTGACCATAAAGTGGATATTAATGAAAATCTATCTTTATTGAATTTCCCTGGTCTTACTTCAGTATTGGCTGGTTTAGACGTTCCAGCATCTAAACTTCAAGCAATTAATTCATCTGGTAAAACTACAATCACAACACCACAGTCTGTTAACCTTGATTTTCAAACAGGTATCATGGCTGATACAGTTGCGTTTGCCAATGTACGCTGGGTGAACTGGAAAGATTTCTCAATTCAGCCATATAAATTTGGCAAAGTCTCAGAAGCTGTAGGTGGTCTTGTTGGACGTCCAAATGGCTTCAACCTAGTTGAATATTCTGATGACCAATGGTCTGTAAACGCTGGTGTAGGCCGTAAACTTAATGATAAATGGGCTGGTAATGTCTCTGTAGGTTGGGACTCTGGAGCAGGTAATCCTGTAACAACATTAGGACCAACAGAAGGTTACTGGAACGTAGGTTTAGGTGTTCAATATAGCCCTACTCCTCAAACTTTCATTGCTGGTGGTGTAAAATACTTCTGGTTGGGTGATGCTAAAGCTCAAACAGGTGCGCAAGCAGGTAGTGATCAATATGTTGCAGACTTCTCTGATAACAATGCTATCGCTTACGGTTTAAAACTTGGTTATAAATTCTAAGTTTCAAAAACTAATCTAAATAAAAAAGGCGCTATAAGCGCCTTTTTTATTGTCTATTTTTTCTTGCTTAAGCAGGAATATTGCGCTGTGAAACAGAACGGATTGCTTCTTTTAATGCATCATAACCATTGATTGCAGGAAACTGCGGAAACTCCGCAATAACATTTGCAGGCGCATCAAACAAGAAACCATGGTCGGCTTCACCAAGCATCGTTGTATCATTATATGAATCACCTGCTGCAATCACACGGAAATTCAAACCATGTAGTGCTTTAACCGACTCACGTTTTTGGTCAGGTTGGCGAAGTTTATAAGCGGTAATCATACCATTTTCATCTGTCTCTAATTTATGACAGAAAATTGTTGGCCAGCCTAATTGCTTCATTAAAGGATGAGCAAACTCATAGAAAGTATCCGACAAAATGACCAGCTGGAAATGATTGCTCACCCATTCAACAAACTCTTTTGCACCTGGTAGTGGCCCCATCTCGGCAATAACTTCTTGGATGTCTTTTAAGCCTAAACCGTGTTGTTTTAGGATATTCAGACGCTGAGTCATTAAAACATCATAATCCGGAATATCACGAGTTGTTGCTTCTAGTTCTTTAATCCCTGTTTTTTTTGCGAAATTGATCCAAATTTCAGGAACTAAAACTCCTTCAAGATCTAGGCATACGATTTCCATGAATGCTTCCAACGTTGGTTAAAAATTGCTGTATCATACCATTAAGATTTTCAGTTTTGCGTTGTTATTGATCAAATCAATTTTATTCATAAGGATCGAAATTAAAGTGCTAAGCAATTTATTCACTATCCTTTAGAATATTTTTCATAACTCAATGCGCCCAAGCCTTTTGCCAGGAACACCCATGACCGTTATTCCGACTATTGATATCGTTGATGCTCTCGCGGCTGAATATGCAGCTAAAAGTCCGCGCGAGATTCTAGAACTTGCATTAAGCCAACAAGGTGAAATCGCAATTTCGTTCTCTGGAGCAGAAGATGTAGTCTTAATTGATATGGCTTCACGTTTAGGTAAACCTTTCCGTGTTTTTAGTCTTGATACAGGCCGTCTACACCCTGAAACTTATCAATTTATTGAAACTGTTCGTAAGCACTACAATATTAATATCGAGATTTGCTTCCCTGATGCGGAAGCTGTGCAAAGCATGGTGAATGAAAAAGGCTTATTTAGCTTCTTTAAAGATGGACATCAAGAATGCTGTGGCATACGAAAAGTTCAACCTTTACGTAAGAAACTGGCGACCTTAGATGGCTGGATTACAGGTCAGCGTAAAGATCAAAGCCCTGGTACACGTACGGAAATTCCAGTGGTACAAGCTGATGCAGGCTTCTCTGGTCCGGGTAAGCAACTCATTAAATATAATCCGCTCGCGAACTGGTCTAGCGCCGATGTGTGGAGTTATATCCGCATGATGGAAATTCCATATAACCCTCTACACGAGCGTGGTTTTGTTTCGATTGGTTGTGAGCCATGTACACGTCCAGTACTTCCAAATCAACATGAACGTGAAGGCCGTTGGTGGTGGGAAGAAGCAACACAAAAAGAATGTGGCTTACATGCAGGTAACTTGAAAAAATAGTTCGGTATAAAAAAACCACTGATGAATCAGTGGTTTTTTTTACAGTTATATCTCGTACACAAAGTCATATTTAATCTGTAATAAACGCTATATACTAAATTTACGGTTCTATAATTCTAATAAGAGCTCAGTTAAGGGCTTCTTAGAAAAAAGCATGAGGCACAACGAGTTATGCGTCCATTACACCCTATTGATTTTATTTTTCTATCACTAGAAAAAAGACAACAACCGATGCATGTTGGCGGATTGTTTTTATTTGAAATACCTGAAAATGCCCCTGAAACTTTCGTTCATGATTTAGTAGAAGAAATTCGCCAATCTAAAAGTATTCCTGTCCCACCCTTCAATAATCGTTTAAATGGTCTATTTTGGGATGAAGATGAAGAGTTCGATATCGACCACCATTTTCGCCATATTGCCTTGCCTCATCCTGGCCGAATTCGTGAATTACTGGTTTATATTTCCCAGCAGCACAGCTCTTTAATTGATCGTGCAAAACCACTTTGGACGTGTGACATTATTGAAGGGATCGAAGGCAATCGTTTCGCGATGTACTTTAAGATTCATCATGCCATGGTTGATGGTGTTGCAGGCATGCGCTTAATTGAGAAGTCATTGTCAAAAACGCCGGAAGAAAAACATGTGGTTCCACTTTGGTGTGTAGAAAGTAAAAGAACAAAACGCCTAAAAGTACCAAAACCAAGCACAAGTAAGATCAAAAGTATTTTAGGTGGTATCAAATCACAGCTTGAAGTGACCCCTAAAGTTATGCAGGAATTATCGCAAACCATTTTTAAAGAAATGGGTAAAAATCCTGATTACGTCTCCACCTTTCAAGCTCCGGTTTCAATTTTAAATCAACGTGTAAGTGCTTCACGTCGGTTTGCAGCCCAATCTTTTGAATTAAGCCGTCTTAGAAAAATTTCTAAAGCACTTGGTGTAACGATCAATGACGTCGTACTTGCTGTGTGTTCTGGGGCCTTACGTGAATATCTGATTAGTCACAACAGCCTGCCTAAAAAGCCTCTTATTGCCATGGTTCCTGCTTCCCTACGCACAGATGACTCTGACGTGAGCAATCGTATTACCATGATTTTGGCAAATTTAGGAACTCATAAAGACCAGCCTCTAGAGCGGCTCGAGATCATTCGTCGTAGTATGCAAAATTCAAAGCAACGCTTTAGCCGCATGACCGCGAATGAGATTTTAAACTATAGCGCTGTTGTTTATGGTCCAGCTGGACTTAACATTATGTCTGGGATGCTTCCTAAGCGTCAGGCATTCAATTTAGTGATTTCCAATGTACCTGGCCCACGTGAGCCGCTTTATTGGAATGGTGCGAAATTAGATGCACTCTACCCTGCTTCTATTGTCATGGACGGGCAAGCGCTCAATATTACAATGACGAGCTATCTGGATAAGCTTGAAGTAGGTTTAACAGCATGTCGAAATGCTTTGCCTAAAATGCAAAACCTTTTAACGCATCTTGAAGATGAAATTCAACGGTTCGAAGAAATTATTGAAGAGAAACAGCTGAAACATCATTCAGCGAGTTAGAAAAAATTAAGGGGCTTTAAAATGGCCCCTTATTTTTTAATTGCGCGGCACTGGTTAAGCAACTGATGACATACTGAACGAATCATTGCAGTTGTGATTGGTACTTCTTTACCTTGGTCATTCAACATATAGCAGCTATTGACTGGCGTGCTTTCTAAAACATGTTTAAGACCGTTGCTAATTAAGTTTTCACTTACATTCATGGGTTATACCTCTTATTGTTTGCTAAGACGTTTAATAGGGAGAACGTCTAGGGCTACTGTATGTAAGTAGTATTTAAAATTCATGAATGAAAGTAAAATTTCAGTTGTAACAAGGATTAAGCGATATCTTGTTACAACTTTAACTTAAAATGATATCGTATTGCTCTTGCGTATATAAATTTTCGACCTGAAATTTAATAACTCTGTTGATAAAATGCTCTAAATCCGCCACTGCAGGTGCTTCTGCTGTTAATAATCGGTCAATCACGGATGGATGAGCAACGACAGTAAAGCCACTCGTAGACTCAAATGCACGGGTGTAGCGTAATATCTCTCGAAATATTTCGTAACACACTGTCTCTGCAGTTTTGACAAAACCACGCCCCTGACACGTTGGACACGATTCACATAACAAGTGTTCTAATGATTCACGTGTACGTTTACGTGTCATTTCTACCAGACCAAGTTCAGAAACCTGTGTGATTTTGGTCTTGGCATGATCACGTTCAAGCATTTTTTCAAATTGACGCATCACTTCTTCACGATGAATCGCTTCTTGCATGTCAATAAAATCAATAATGATAATGCCGCCTAGATTTCGTAGTCTAAGCTGACGCGCAATCACCTGAGTCGCTTCCATGTTGGTCTTAAAGACAGTGTCTTCAAGGCTACGGCCACCAACATAAGAGCCTGTATTGACATCTATTGTGGTCATCGCCTCAGTCTGGTCAATCATTAAATAACCGCCAGACTTTAAAGCAACGCGTGTTTGCAGTGCTTTTTGGATATCTTCTTCAACGTTGTAAAGATCAAATAATGGACGCTCACCCGGGTAATGAATCAGGCGACTTTGCATATTCGGAACAAACTCATCTACAAACTCACGCAGTTTTCCATGAATCTCTCTCGAATCGACATAAATCTTCGCGGTTTCTTCACTTGCCAGATCACGGATAATTCGTTGCGGCAGCGGTAGTTCTTCAAAAATTAAGGAAGGTACTGCCACATCAACTTGCTTACGCTGAATATATTCCCATAACTTACTGAGGTAGCACATATCTTGTGCTATTTCGGCTTCATCTACCCCTTCAGCAGCAGTACGAACAATTACGCTACCGGGTAAATTATGCTCCGCCTGAATGCTCTCAATAATATTACGTAGCCGATCACGCTCTTCTTCAGACTCAATGCGCTGAGAAACACCAATATGGTTACCATATGGCATAAGAACTAAATAGCGAGAAGGAATTGAAAGATCTGTGCTCAGGCGAGCGCCTTTAGTACCGAGCATATCCTTCATCACCTGAACGGTAAGAATTTGTCCTGGATGAAGTAGTTCAAACACATTTGGAGTTGGGTGTGAACGTGGCCAAACCATATCATTAATATGCAAAAAGGCCGTTCTGGATAAACCGATATCAACAAAGGCTGCTTGCATACCCGGAAGCACACGTACAACTTTACCTTTGTAGATATTGCCGACAAGTCCACGTTTAACTGTACGTTCAACATACAGCTCATTAACAGTTCCATTTTCGATTAATGCCACCCGACACTCCATAGGTGTGACATTAATAAGTAGTTCTTCTGACATACATAAACTCAAAACATTATAAAATTTTTATTAAAGAGTCAGAGGGACTGTTAATGTAGCTTTGTCCATTGTTCATCGACAATGCAATTCAATCAAGAATTATCAACAACCCCTTATGTCTTCACTCTTTTGAATAACTGTGAAAATTCGTACAAAGGAAGCCCTACCACATTACTATAACTTCCTTGAATTTTGGGAATATATTGTGAAGCAATTCCTTGAATTGCATATGCACCGGCCTTCCCTACAGGTTCTCCTGTGGCCCAGTAATCTTCCATATCTTGCGTAGTTAGAGATGCAAACTCAACTTGGGTCTGCACCACCTGACTTAAGATGTGTTGCTGTGTTGCAATACAAATTCCGGAAAATACATCATGCCAACGACCAGATAATTGTTTCCAGATGTCAAAGGCATGCTGCTTTGAGTCAGGTTTACCAATAATCTGACCATCCAGACCAAGGCTCGTATCTGCTGCAATAATCACTGAATCTGGAAAAATGTTTAATACAGCTTGGGCTTTTTCTCTCGCTAACCGCTCTACATATTGATGAACCAACTCACCTTCATGAACAGATTCATCAATATCAGGGCTATAGATTTCAAAATTTAAGCCCAGTTGTTGCAACAACTCTCTCCGACGCGGAGAACTCGAAGCTAAAACTAAATGCGCCATTTTGCTAAACAATAATAGACAACAGGCCAGGTTAAGATACTTGTCATCAATGGTTGCCAATGTCGAGCAATCGAAAAATGAATGCCCCCCATCGTTTGAGTCACCCACATAAACGCTAAGTGAGCAATAATCACTAATGTAGCAATCGTCCATAAATTACCAAAAGTCAAAATACGGCGTTCGCGTATTAAAAATCGGGTAATAAACGTGACAATAACAAAACTCAGTGCATTTAATCCTAAAGGTGCATCAAGCAATAGATCTGTAAAAATCCCCATACCAAATGCGAACCACACCCCACACCATGTTGGCTGGCACACAACCCAAAACAACATAATCATAAGCATGAACAATGGTCGCCAGCCCGAGATGTCGTAAGATAGTGGATAGATCATGAGGACAGACCCCACGATTATAGAGAGAATAATTCCCCATAATGGATCTTTACGCTTCTCACGTTTCAACTTAGCGATCGGCATATGGTTGCTCCTTCGCTAATGAGTCAGAGAAAAGTACAACAACATGATGACCAGTTGCTAATTGTGCTGCTGGTGTTACATCAATTTCAGCAAACTCACCTGAATTATGGCGACGGATTTTAGCCACCGTACCCACGGCATAACCTGCTGGAAAATGCTCACCTAAGCCTGAACTTAATACTTTATCGCCGACCTGAATATTTGCACTCGTTGGCACATATTCCATTTTCAAACGGCCTAAATCACCAGTACCCGAGACAATTGCACGCATACCTGTACGCTCTAAACGAACAGATAGAGAATGCTCTTTGTCAGAAAGCAGCATCACACGTGAACTATGAGGATATACATTGATAATTTGCCCCATAATCCCTTTATCATCCAGAACCGTTTGACCAACTTTAAGATGATCCATTGCACCACGGTTGATAATGATAATGTGACGAAGCGGATCGGCATCTGTCCCAATCACTTCCGCAATTTCCATACGACCGTCAATAATTAATGGTGTATCGAGTAAACCACGTAAGCGGGTATTTTCAGCAGATAATTCAGACAGCTTCTGCAAGCGGACCTGAGCCTGTAATAGCTCAGCCTGCATTGCAGTGTTTTCACGGCGCAGTTGTGTTTCAGATTTAGTTTGTTGATTCAGCCATTCTCTCGACAGTACCGGATAACTTGCAAGTGCATAAATTGGATTATATGCAGCGTACAAGACATCCCTTGCTGGCTGAATTACATAAGGCATGCGCCAATCAAAGAACAGCACAACCAAACATGTAATGACCGCAATAATGAACGAGCGGAAAGATGGCGGCTGTCTTGAAAAAATATTCGGTTGCACCGCCTAATCCTTAAACTTAACCGAC
Source organism: Acinetobacter sp. OYA S30 (assembly GCF_033599315.1). Taxonomy (NCBI): domain Bacteria; kingdom Pseudomonadati; phylum Pseudomonadota; class Gammaproteobacteria; order Moraxellales; family Moraxellaceae; genus Acinetobacter; species Acinetobacter sp. OYA S30. The sequence goes on along the minus strand of NZ_JAWVAV010000021.1, from coordinate 34,223 downwards.
GAAAAGCATGTCATGGTTCGGGTTGTCGAAGAATTCCAATACTTTACCACCACCACGGGTTACACAAGTAAGAGGGTCTTCAGCAACAACAACTGGTAAACCGGTTTCTTGAGCTAATAATTTGTCAAGGTTACGAAGTAACGCTCCACCACCTGTCAACACAATACCGCGCTCAGCAATATCAGAAGAAAGTTCAGGAGGAGTTTGTTCAAGTGCAGATTTCACCGCGCTTACAATACTTTGTAACGGGTCAGAAATTGCTTGAGTAATTTCATCAGAAGTTACGGTAATTGCACGAGGTACACCTTCTGCGAGGTTACGGCCACGTACTTCAATTTCTAATGTCGTACCATCAGAAACAGCCATACCAACTTCTTTTTTAATAATTTCAGCTGTGGTTTCACCAATTACGCAACCGTGAGCTTTACGAACATAATTGATAATTTGCTCATCAAATACATCGCCACCAATACGTAAAGAATCAGCATAGACACAACCTTGCAATGAAATAATTGCAATTTCAGTTGTACCACCGCCAACATCCACAACCATAGAACCACATGCTTGTTCAACTGGCATGCCAGCACCAATTGCAGCAGCCATTGGCTCTTCAATTAGGCGTACATCACGAGCACCCGCATTAAATACGGCTTCGCGAATTGCACGGCGCTCGACCAAAGTTGATTTACATGGTACACATACAACTACACGAGGAGCAGGTGGGAACAAACGTTTTTCGTGAACTTTACCAATAAACTGATTCAACATGGTTTCAGTCACTTCAAAATCTGCAATTACACCGTCTTTCATTGGACGAATTGCAGAAATATTCGCAGGTGTACGGCCTAGCATTTGCTTAGCATCTAGCCCTACAGCAGCAACAATTTTTTGTGAACCACTGTGACGAATTGCCACAACTGTTGGTTCATTTAATATAATGCCGCGGCCTGGTGCATAAATAAGTGTATTTGCTGTACCTAAATCAATGGCTAGATCCGGCGAAAACAAGCCAATTAGTCGTTTTAGAATCACGGTTCGTTCTCAGTTAAACTTTCATGTGGATGCAAGGTGGCAACTTTAAACTAAATGTGATGATTTGAACAAGTCAATCGCTTATTATAACGCACGATATTTTGAAAATTTTTAATACTGATTAGGTGATGTTATGTCTACATCGGATGCACAGCATTCAGCAGATTTAAATGCACAAACAGTTTCAGCAATCGCCAATCTTGCTCGATTGTCGCTCAATGATACGCAATCTGCTGAATATGCTCAAAGTCTAAATAAAATTTTAGGCATGATGGAAACCTTAAAAGGCATTGATACGGAAGGCGTAGAACCTTTAAAGAGTCCTTTTGACAATCCTCAACCTTTACGTGCTGATGTGGTAACTGAAAGCAATCATCGGGACGAATACCAAGCAGTTGCACCTGCAACTCAAGATGGTTTGTATCTTGTTCCTCGCGTGATTGAATAACTTTTAATCAATTAACCCATCTTCCCTATTTTGAATGTAAAGAAATTTTACTCATGACTGATTTACATCGCTTATCAATTCGCGAACTTGCTGAAGGCTTAAGCCAAGCGAAGTTTTCATCTCGCGAATTGACTGAACATTATTTAAAACGTATTGCTAAAATTGACCCGCAAGTTAAGAGCTATGTGACGGTTACTCCAGAACAGGCACTTCGCGAAGCCGATGCTGCCGATGCCGCATTAAAAGCTGGCAATGCAACTGCTTTAACGGGTATTCCTCTTGCCCACAAAGACATCTTTTGTACCAAAGGTATTAAAACCACTGCTGGTTCAAAAATGCTCGATAACTTCATTTCTCCTTACGATGCAACCGTTGTTGAAAAAACTAGAGCAGCTGGTCTGGTTACTTTAGGTAAAGTGAACATGGATGAGTTTGCGATGGGCTCAACTTCTGAGAGTTCATATGTCGGTGCAACGAGCAACCCTTGGGCACTTGACCATGTTCCTGGCGGTTCATCTGGTGGTTCTGCTGCAGCTGTAGCAGCTGATTTAGCACCATTTGCTACAGGTACCGATACAGGTGGCTCAATTCGCCAACCTGCTTCTTTCTGTGGTTTAACAGGCTTAAAACCAACTTATGGTCGTGTATCTCGTTTCGGGATCATTGCTTACGCATCATCATTAGACCAAGCAGGTCCAATGGCACGCTCTGCTGAAGACTGTGCTTACCTAATGAATGTAATTGCAGGTCACGATGCTAAAGACTCAACTTCGGTTAAAAAAGAAGTCGATGATTACGTTGCAAACCTAAATAACACATCTGTAAAAGGCTTACGCATTGGTATTCCTAAACAATACTTTAACGTTGCAGGTTTAGATGCGGACGTAAAAGCACGTGTTGAAGAGTCTTTGAAAAAGCTTGAAGAAATGGGCGCAACGCTTGTTGAGATCGACCTAAACATGACTGAAGCGTATGTACCAACGTATTACCTCATCGCGCCAGCGGAAGCATCTTCTAACTTGTCACGTTATGACGGTGTTCGCTACGGTTACCGCTGTGAAAACCCAGCTGACTTGATGGATCTTTACAAACGTTCACGTTCAGAAGGTTTCGGTCCGGAAGTTCAACGCCGTATTTTAATTGGTACATACGCGCTTTCTGCGGGTTATTACGATGCTTACTATGTAAAAGCACAAAAAGTACGTCGTTTAATTCAACAAGACTTCTTAAAAGCTTTTGAAAATGTAGATGTAATTGCAGCACCTGCTGCACCAACAACTGCCTACAAAATCGGTGCATCTTTAGACCCTGTTGAAATGTACTTAGGCGATATCTATACCATCGCAGTGAACTTAGCAGGCTTACCAGCGATTAATGCTCCTGTTGGTTTTGATAAAGACAACTTACCAGTAGGTTTACAGTTAATCGGTAATTACTGGTCAGAATCACAATTGTTGTCGATTGTTCACCAATACCAACAAAACACTGACTGGCACACCAAACGTGCGGCAATTGCTGAGGAGAATGCATAATGGCTGAAGCTCAAAAGTTGAAATTGATTGACGGTTGGGAAGTCGTTATTGGTATTGAGATTCACACTCAGCTTGCAACCAATTCTAAAATTTTCTCAGGTTCATCAACTGAATTTGGACAAGACCCAAATACACAAGCGAGCCTTGTAGACTTGGCGATGCCGGGTGTATTGCCGGTTTTAAATGAAAAAGTGGTTGAACTCGCAATTCGTTTTGGTTTAGGGATTGATGCTTACATCGACCAAGCTTCAGTATTTGCACGTAAAAACTACTTCTATCCTGACTCTCCAAAAGGCTACCAAATTAGCCAAATGGACAATCCGATTGTGGGCTTGGGCCATATCGACATTCAACTTGAAGATGGTACGACTAAACGCATTGGCGTAACTCGTGCTCACCTTGAAGAAGATGCAGGCAAGTCTGTGCACGATCAATTTGAAGGTATGTCTGGCATTGACTTAAACCGTGCTGGTACGCCTTTGCTTGAAATCGTTTCTGAACCGGACATGCGTTCGGTTGAAGAAGCAGTTGCCTACATCAAAGCAATTCACACACTAGTACGTTGGTTAGGTATTTCTGACGGTAACATGGCTGAAGGTTCATTCCGTGCGGACTGTAACGTGTCTTTACGTCGTCCGGGACAGCCATTCGGTACACGCTGTGAACTTAAAAACCTCAACTCATTCCGTTTCATTGAGCAAGCGATCAATGTTGAAATTGAACGCCAAATGGAAATTTTGGAATGGGGCGGCGAAATTGACCAAGAAACTCGTTTGTTCGATCCAAATAAAATGGAAACACGTTCTATGCGTTCTAAAGAAGAAGCGAATGACTACCGCTACTTCCCTGATCCAGACTTGTTACCAGTAATTATTCCAGATGAGCAAATTGAGGCCATCAAAGCAACTATGCCTGAGTTGCCAGCAGCACGCCGTGCACGCTTTATTGCAGACTTTGGCGTAACTGAATACGACGCACACGTACTTACGCTCTCACGCGAAATGGCGGACTTCTATGAAGCTGTTGTTGCTGCGGCTGGTGGTGCGAAGCAAGGTAAAATTGCTGCAAACTGGGTAATGGGTGAATTCTCTGGTGCTTTAAATAAAGCGGGCTTAGAGTTAACAGACTCACCTGTTTCTGCTGAACAGCTTGGCGGCATGATTGCACGTATTGTTGACAACACCATTAGCGGTAAAATTGCTAAACAAGTCTTTGGCTTTATGTGGGAATCGGAAGGTAAATCTGCCGATGACATTATTGCGGAAAAAGGCTTAAAGCAAGAAACCGACACTGGCGCAATTGAAGCGATCATTAAAGAAGTACTTGCAGCCAATGAAAAAATGGTTGAAGAGTACAAGTCTGGTAAAGAAAAAGCCTTTAACGGCCTTGTTGGTCAAGTCATGAAAGCCTCTAAGGGTAAAGCTAACCCTGCACAAGTAAATGAATTAATGAAAAAATTGATTGGTTAATTCCATTAGCTAACTCAACAAAAAAGCCTCGATTTATCGGGGCTTTTTTATATGACCTACAAGATACACTTCGACTAAAGAATATTCTTTTTTCTAAAAAATCACATAACGGCTGTGCTAATTTAAATTAAAAATAGAAATCACTTATATTTTAAAAAAGAGGAATAAAATATGTCTAAAAAGATTTTAATGTTGGTCGGTGACTATGCAGAAGATTATGAAACTATGGTTCCATTTCAGTTCTTAACTGGTTTAGGTTATACCGTGCATGCGGTTTGCCCGAATAAAAAGAATGGTGACCATATTGCAACAGCTATTCATGATTTTGAAGGTGAGCAAACTTATAGCGAAAAACGTGGCCACAACTTCGCGATTAACTATGATTTCGATGCCGTTAATACCGAAGACTATGTAGGTTTAGTCATCCCAGGTGGCCGTGCGCCAGAGTATTTACGCATGAATGAACGTGTTATCGAAATTGTACGTGAATTTGATAGAGTAAAAAAACCAATTGCAGCCGTATGCCACGGTGCTCAGTTACTCGCTGCGGCAGATGTGTTGAAAGACCGCCTCTGCTCGGCTTATCCAGCATGTGCAGCCGAAGTAAAATTAGCAGGTGGGCAATATGCAGACATTGCTGTAACTGATGCCGTTACCGATGGGCATTTGGTGACTGCTCCAGCTTGGCCTGCACATCCAGCTTGGTTAGCACAATTTGTGAAAGTTTTAGGCGCTAAGATTAGTATCTAAATAAGATTCTTCATCCCAAATACAATAAAGCCTGCATTTAGATAGCAGGCCTTATTACTAAAATAGGAAACTAGATTTTTATCTTGTAATTCCTAATTTATTCCAAATTTCTGGTGTCAAAAACGTTGTCACCAATTTATTTAAATCGATATAGCGTAATGTGCCCTGCAACTGCTGTTTAACGGCTGGGTCTTTAACAATATCTTCACCCGCACTTTGGCCTAACTGCTGGAAAGCCTCCCCAACTGCCTTCACACCTTCAGCCTGAATTACAGCTTTGGTCTGAGCAGAACATTGTTCTACAATTATCCGCTGTAAAACCTGAGCCAGTTTTTGATCTAACTGGTCTTTTTGCTCAGGCGTTACATTACTAAATGCTTTTAAATCTGGATGAGCCGCTAAAGCTGTAAATGTCCATTGGAGCACCGTAGTTTTATCTGAAGCTGTTGTTGCTTTAACTAAACAATCACTGAGCTGATCAACTGTTGGACCAGCCATCGCAATTTGTGTTGCGCCCAGTACAGTCGCCGCCACACATATTGAACGGCTCAGATGTGAAAACTTACGGCGAGCAATAGCATAAAGATGACGTGACATAAGTCTAGCTCCAATAAACAATCTGTTCTTTTTATCACAGAGTCACTAAAGTTACCTGTTATGACTCTGTAACCACAAAGTAGTCATTTCACCACAGACTCTATTCGATCAAGCTCCCACACTCCACCTGCTGCCAAGCCTTTACACATACCCGTCCACATATCCTTAGTATGCACAAAACTCTTGCCGTCCCATACCCATTCTTCACTTGCCCAGCAATCTCCAATGCCTCGTCCCTTTTGAGCACTACTAATAATACCGCTATCAAAATCTGAGGCGGACTCAGTTACAAACGCGGCCTTACCGTTTAAAGACTCATCGAGCACCCATGCCCCATACCCTTCGTTATAAGCCCCTCTCCAACATAATGTAGTCGCCAGAACTTTCTTATTGGTTAGTTTATATAGCTCAATTTTCTGTGGTTCGGCTCCATCACTGTTACCACCATAAATACCTTCACAAAAGCCGTCTTCTTTCGGATTCGGTTTAGCAGCCATCAAACTACGGTGTAGTGCTTGGTACTGTTTATTTTTAGGCTGTAAAGTTAAATAAGGTTTGGTTGAAGTCTTGATACGCTTCGCAACTAGTTTTGGTTCAGGCATAAGCACTTGATTTTCATTGACACTGCCCTTTTTGACCAAAGCACCAATAGTCCCTATACGCTTCTGAAAATCATCCATCTTTAATAATACGGCAGTCATTCCAGCATCGGAAATTTTCCATTTATGCTGCGCATTTTTAAATACAATTTCAGTCTTCTGTTTCGACTGCTGTAGTAGAGCATTGACTTGCCAGCTGTTTAGCTTACCCATAATTGGCAGCTCAGTACCGTCCACACCCACCGCACCTAAATCTTTGCCATTGATATAAAAATGGATATTTTTAAGCTGGTTTGCAGGTAGGCTTTGTTCATAGTCAGACAAAGCAAACTCAATCTGCACAGGTTGTTTTGGGCCTGCTTTACGTGTTAATAAAATTGAAGCGGGATTATCACCATTTTCTTCATTTTGATATCCTGCGGCCTTACAGGTGCCCGTATTACTGCAAGAGATTTCCCACTCTTGATGAGAAAATGAAATACCTTTTATATCTTGAGCAAGACTATAAGAACTTATTACTGCCAAACAACAAATTGAAAGTATATTTTTCATTTTTTCATGTCTCTACACGTCTGTTTTATTATGAAGTTAACAACGGTGTTAAATTTTGAGTTACCGTCTAGTTTAAAAGAATATGTTAGATTTATATAAGATTTAAATTGATTACTTTCTAAAAATGAAAAAACTAAATTTTTTATTATGGGCAACATTAGTCAGCCTAAATTCAACTGCTTATGCAGAAGTAAAAAGCTTTACTCCTCATTTCCCCAAATTTTATAACTCTGCTGCAACCCGCAAAGCAGACAATCAATTCTATGCTCTTGGAGAGGCAAAATTTTTAAACGGCGTTGTAGTCCCTTTTTATGGCGTTACGGCACAAAACCCAATAGAAGATGGTTTACTTAAAAATTTTGAAAAATGTACGCTTAAAAGCTGTAGTTTTAATTTTAAACTTGATGCTCAACATGCCAAGCAATTAAAGCTTCTTGCATTACCTGAAGTAGGTGTAGTACTTGTTCCACGTAACTGGCAAGATATTCAAGCAAATGCAGGCGCAAATGGAACTGGTTTTGCTCTAATCATGAGTCCAGATCAAAAGCAAGCGATAAAGCTTTATGACTCTTCATTTTGCGTTGGATGTGGATTACCCAATGCAACGCTTTATTTTCCTGAACTATTAAAAGAAAGTCTTGAAAATGAATATGGTGGTTTTAAAGACCCTAAAAACCTTATCAATATTGTTCATCCCTCTAAAAAAGTCGCTTTTTTTAGCTACCAAATTCCTCAAGTGAACAATAAAACCCATGGTATTGCCAAGTATGATGATGAAGACACTTTTAACTATAAAGAGATTCAAGTCACCTTAGATAAGTCGCAGCAGTTTCTAGTTGGCCCTATCCTTAATTTTTATAACGCAACCCATTAAATCAATAACCATAAAAAACCCGCTTTCGCGGGCTTTCTTAATTACCAAATAGTTACCCGTTTCTCTGGTGGTAAATACATCTGATCATCTTCGTTTATTTTAAAAGCCTCATAAAATGGTTTTTGATTCATTAAAGCTCCATTACCACGTACTTTATCAGGAGAGTGAGGATCAGTTTTTAAATAGATAATCGCTTGAGCTTCGCGGGTTTTCGCACGCCAAACTTGAGCCCACCCCATATAAAAACGTTGCTCCCCAGTCCGTCCATCAATTACAGGGGCTGGCTTACCGCCTAATGCAATTTGATAGGCCTTATAGGCAATTGCTAACCCAGAGTTATCTGCAATATTTTCACCTAATGTCAATTCACCATTAACATGATAACCAGCAATCGGTTCATAACGGTTATATTGTTCAATCAACGCTTGTGTTTTAGCTTTAAAATGCTGGTGATCTTCAGCATTCCACCAGTTTCTCATATTGCCCAATTCATCAAACTGGCTACCCTGATCATCAAAGCCATGACTAATTTCATGGCCAATCACAGCGCCTATACCACCATAATTCACTGCATCGTCTGCGTTTATATTAAAAAAAGGTGGTTGTAATATCGCTGCTGGAAATACAATTTCATTCAATGATGGATTGTAATAGGCATTCACCGTTTGTGGTTTCATATACCATTCATCACGATCAACCGGCTTACCCAATTTATTAAGTTCATATTGGTATCTAAATTCACTTGCGCGAATTATATTCCCAACTAAATCATTTTTAGCGATGTGCAGGTCAGAATAATCACGCCACTTTTTTGGATACCCGATTTTTATTGACATGTGAGAAAGCTTTTTACGAGCTTGTATTTTCGTTGCAGGACTCATCCAGTCCAATTCTGTAATGCTTTGGTCATAAGCACGAATTAGATTTTGAACCAATAATTCCATCTGTTGTTTTTTCTCAGCGGGAAAGTATTTTTCAACATAAAGTTTGCCGATACCATCTCCCAGCACCTTATCAACAAGCTGTACACCACGCTTCCAACGCGCTTCTTGTTCAGTAATATCTCGAAGTGTCTTGTTATAAAAATCAAATTTATTATCTACAAAAGCGCTATTTAGTAATGGAGAAAAATTATTGATCAAATGCAATTTAAAATAAGCTTTCCATATATCTAAGGGTGTATTTTGAATAATTGTATTTAAGCCCTGAAAGTAATCTGGCTGATTTACCTGAATAGTATCAATTTTTCCTTTTAATTCAGTTGCAGTTAGATAACCTTGCCAATCAAATGCGGGGGTCAATTTATACAAATCTGCGAGTTTGTATTTATTGTAGCGTTTTGCAAGATCACGGTTTTGTACATTGCTCCACTGTATTCGTGCTAACTGAGTTTCAAGTTTTAAGATTTCCTGAGCATGTTGCGCAGCTTGTGAATCTCCTGCAAGTGATAAAGTTTTTTCAATATACTTTAAATACTGTGCACGAGTTTCGATAAATTTTTTATCATCTTTTAAATAATAATCGCGGTCAGGTAGACCCAAACCACTTTGCTCCAATCCAGCCACCATTTCGGTAGATTTTTTCATATCCTGTTCAATGCCTAAGCCAATCGGGCTATTAACATTAATACGAGCAAAATGGGCCATTAAAACTGCTATTTGCTTCTTATTTTTCAAGCTATCAATTTGATGTAGCTCAGCTTGTAGGGGGATAATACCTTGCTTTTCAATGCCTTTTTCATCCATAAAGCTCGCATATAAAGTAGCTATTTTCTGCTCTAAACTACCATCCGCCCATTTTTTTCTAGATAGCTCTTCTACAATCCCATGTACTTGACTGATTGATAACTCACGGAGCTGATTAAAAGCTCCCCAATTTGCTTTATCAGCTGGGATTTCAGTATTTTTTAACCAAATACCATTTACATGAGCATAAAAATCGTTCTTTTCACTAATAGAAGAATCAATATATTGTTGATCTATACCTGATATTTTTTTGATTTGAGAAGTTGTTACTAATTCCGCATGTACCAAATTAGCAGAAGACATAAGTGCAATCGTAAGAGCACTTTTAAGTAAAATAGATTTCAAAGACTTAACCTCGTATTTAAATATTTAATAATCTAAAACAATGATTTAAATTGATTATTTTTTTATTAATTAAGCGAATAGCAAAATTAAAATCAATATAGAAGCAAATTCTATACCGCGAAAATATAATATTTCAAAAAATATATTTTATTATATAAATCAAAATTATAAATAAAGAGCCATACATAACAGGTTATTTTACTAAATACTCAATATTTTAAAGATGCCCTGGCTTGAATCAAGGCACCTTAAAGAATGATGATTACTTTTAATTTAAAGTATCTTCAAATGTTCTCAAACGCTTATAAATTGAAAGTAGTTCAATGATTGTTTTCCATGAAGTAATTAAATACTGGAATGATTCACGGACCTTATCAAAGACATTACTAATTTGCGTAATTAAGCCTAATGTCATTTTACCTGCTGCAATAGACGGAAATAAAACAACCAAGCTATATAAAATATCTAATTGTAGATACCAGATACTAACCAGATTAAAATAAGAATAATGAAGGTATAATCGAAAATAATTAAATCTGACTTTTGAGAATAATTCTTTTAATGTCTTTGGCTGTGCCCGTTCTTCATAGTCTTCGCCATAAACCAACTCTTTACGATAAGCAGCTTCTACCTTCTGGTTATTAAATTGTAGACCGGGTAATTTATTACCAACCACCATGAGTAGAACTGTACCAAAAATAGCCCATACAATTGCTGCCCATACTAATGAATGATCAATTTCTCCTACAATAGGTAATACTTTAACCTGCTTAGAAAGTTCAAATAGAATAGGTAAAAATGCAATCAATACCATAATTGCCTTTATGAAGTTTACGCCTAAATCTTCTAAAACAGATGCAAAACGCATGGTGTCTTCTTGCACACGCTGTGAAGCACCTTCAATATGGCGAAGTTTCGCCCAATGCTCTGTATAATATTCATTCATAGCCGTACGCCAACGAAATACATAATGGCTAGCAAAAAATGCATTAATCACGGCTAAAGTTACGCCAACCATGGCAATTAAAAGAAAAGTAACTGTTCCGCTATATAGCTTATTAATATCACCGCCACCATGATCTAGCATTGCTTGAATAAGATTATAAAAAGGTGCATACCATGCATTAACGGCAACACTGACTTGCACGCCAAACCAGATGTTAAATAAAATAAAAGCAGAGCCCCAAACTGACCAACGTTGCCATGGATGATTAGAAATAATTCTCCAAAACCCTGCAAAAATTGCTGTAGAAACTAGGAACCAAATATAAAACCATATAAAAGTCGGAGACCAGAAGCGGCTAACACCAATTGGTAATTGTTCACTATGGTAACCCTGATGGAATCCAATGAAACTCCCCCATGTACTACCACCAGAATACCAAAGCACCATATTAAGCGCGATCCAAATAACCGCAGATATAAAGAAATACCGTGGTGATGGAAAAAATGATTTGAACATTGAGTGTTGATATCCCTATATTTCTTCAAATTTACAATGAAAGGAATACTAAAACCTAAACCTTAAAATTGTGAAGGCTAAAGTTTAGAGAATTGTCAATTTTTCCCATTTCATTGAAGGATTTGATCGTTTTTTTGTAAATTCATCCCTTTATGCAATTTAATCCGTTTAAATTGCTTTGTATATGGCTCCCCTAAGAGCCATATACAGTTTTTATATCACAGCCATATGTACGTTTAAATCTCTTCTTTACGAACAATATAGCCTTCAAGTTGCATAGCCTGAATTAATGGTTCCAGATCTGGAGCGCTTTTTAGTTCAATATCGACACTCACCGCACTTTCTTTAGCACGGCTTGTTGCTGCAAAGCGTTCATGTCGAAGTTCGTAAATATTACCGCCCTGCTCCGCAATAATTGCTGTTAAACGCGCTAAGGCACCCGGATTATCTGGTAATTCAACGCGAATACGAACCATACGGCCAGTACGAGTTAAGTGACGCTGTAATACTGAAACCATTACACGTGTATCAATATTGCCACCAGATAACACCACACCAACTTTATGGCCTAAAAATAGATCGGGACGAGACATAATTGCAGCAATTCCAGTCGCGCCAGCTCCTTCACACACTGTTTTTTCAATGTTGAGTAATAGCGCAATCGCTTCCTCAATCATATCTTCAGTGACTACCACAATATCATCTACAAAATGCTTAGCAATTTGTGTGGTCAGCTCGCCCGGAGTTTTAACCGCAATACCTTCAGCCACCGTTGAACCCATTGAAACCGCGAGTTGATAGTTACAAAGCAGTTTCGCCATACTTGGATAAACAACCGACTGAACTCCGATAATCTTGATTTTAGGATTTATTGATTTTGCAGCAATCGCAATACCAGAAATGAGACCACCACCTCCAATAGGTACGACCAAGATATCTAAATCAGGAACAGCTTCCAGCATTTCGAGCGCGATAGTACCTTGACCCGCAATAATTTCAGCATCATCAAATGGATGAATAATGGTTAGAGATTCTTCTTGTGCCACACGGTGCATTTCAGCAGCAGCTTCCGAAAAGTCTTGGCCATGCAAAATAACACGCGCACCGTATTCACGTACTCGTTGCACCTTCACATTGGGCGTCGATTTTGGCATAACAATAGTTGCCGTGACTCCTGTGCGCTGTGCATGATAAGCGACCCCTTGCGCATGATTACCAGCTGAAGCTGCAATTACACCATGTTGTTTTTCTTGTTCAGATAAGCTCAAAAGTTTATTTAATGCGCCTCTTTCTTTAAACGAAGCCGTAAACTGTAGATTCTCAAATTTCAGCCACATTTCAGCCCCTAAGGTTTTAGAAATGGTTTCTGAAAAAACAAAAGGTGTTTTAACAACTAAACCATCTAAACGCTCTGCAGCGGCATGTATATCTTCTAATGTTGGAAACTCATTTTTTACCTGTTGCTGAATCATCTAAGTAGCTGGCCTCAATATGTTACAAATCAATTATTTTTTTGAAAAATAGCATGAATATCTCATATGTGTCATGAGTAGTTTTCAGCATAGCTCCACTATACAAAAATTTTTGTCAGCACATACAAATCTTTTATTTTTCAACAAAAAAGCCCTTAGCGGGCTTTTACTTAATTTTTCATATACTTGCTTTCAATTTATTGCGTTTGCGCACTTAAACCGTCAGTAGATAGATTCTGTTCCGCTATTTTTTCATCAATCGCAAACTGAATATCAGACAGTTTTGCATTTGCTGCATCTATGCCTGCCTTCATGGTTGCTTCACGACCTTTTACATCAAAAATATGTGCTTTTTCTCTTAAATCCGGTTGAATTACTACATCTGCATATTGAAGTTCTTCGGCAGCCAAACGTCCTTGCATAATATTAATATTCTGGTTAAAGAGTCCCCATACATTTGAGGTTTCCGTATAAATGGGTTGAGCCAGAATATCGACAGCAATAATGACATCGGCTCCTAAATCACGGGCTACTTCAACAGGTACCGGACTGACTAAACCGCCATCTACATATTCAGATTTACCAATTTTAGTCGGTACAAACATGCTTGGTATTGAGGCTGATGCTCTCACGGCCTGTCCCGTATTGCCATAATTAAATACGGTTTTGGTGCCATGCTTGAGCTCTGTTGCCACTACATACATCGGAATTTTCATTTTTTCGAGCGGCAAGTTATTTACTTGCTGGTTTACATAGTCTTCAACTTTTTTGCCGTCAAAGAAACCTTTTAAACCAATACTGATGTCACGAACATCAGCCGCTTTCATTTTCAATGCAGTATCGCGCAGTTCATCAGGCGTTTTTCCACTCGCATAAATTGCTCCGACAATACTTCCTGCACTGGTTCCAACAATGAAATCAGGACGGATACCATGCTGTTCTAAAACTTCAATAACACCAATATGTGCATAACCTCGTGCACCACCACTACCTAGTACTAATGCGACTACTGGTTTCTTATGTTGCTTCTTAAGCTGTGCAAAAGGCTGATCGACGAAACGTGAGTATGCCTCTGCCGTTTGCGGTTTTAAGGCAGATAAGTGTGAGGTGGTTTGGCACCCGGCCAACACCATAGAAAGTCCGAGAACCCACAATTTAAGCTGTTTCATGGCCCATCTTTGCACTATGACGTTAATTTTCGAATTGCAATTTTAGTTGCTCGTTTTGTGAAATGCTGTAGTGAATTTATTTAATTTGTCATGTTTAATTTTTATACTCAAGTATTTTTATTATGCCGAAAAAAAGCCCCTTATTTCTAAGAGGCTTTTCTTACAAAATTACCAAATATCTGAATCGACTTTTTTCTTCAACTCTGGATATTTATTAATTTTAAATACAGGTTCTTTAATACCTTGCTTCAATTGCGCTCGGTAATCTTTCAACAAAGTACGAGCCATTGGTGTTAAAAGTAAAATTGCGACCAAGTTAATGGTAGCCATAATACCCATAAACAAGTCTGCCATTGACCATACTAATGGCACACTACCAATTGCACCGAAATACACCATCACCAATACAAAAATACGGAAGATGAACATGACTTTCGGGTTGTTATTAATGAACTGTACGTTACTTTCTGCATAAGCATAGTTACCTAATACAGCTGAGTAACAGAACAAGAATAATAGAACAGCTAAGAAGTCAGCTCCCCAGTGCCCCACTTGAGTCTCTAGCGCACGTTGGGTTAATTCAACACCGACGAAACCAGCATCTTGGTAAACGCCAGAAACTAAAATGATGATTGCAGTACTTGTACATACAATGAATGTATCTACGAATACGCCAAGCATTTGTACCAAACCTTGGTTTACAGGATGTTTTACATCAGACGCAGCCGCCGCATTTGGTGCAGAACCCATACCCGCTTCGTTTGAGAACAAACCGCGCTTAATCCCTTGCATCATTGCCATTGACACGGCAGCACCGAAGAAACCACCTGCCGCAGCATTAAAGTGGAAAGCTTCAGTCACAATCAGTTTTAAAACATCAGGTAAAATCGCATAGTTGCTTAATGCAATATATAAAGCTACAGAGAGATAAAGACCTGCTTTTAAAGGAACAAACATCTCTGCGAATTTAGCGATACGTTTAATACCACCAAAGATTGCTAATGCAACCATCACAACAAGAGCAAGACCAACCCAAGAAATTTCTAAATCAACACCACCTAAATGCGCAATTAGGTTAGCTTTATCCCAACCCCAAGCATGTGAAGATGCATTAGCAATTGCATTGATTTGAACTGAGTTAAATACAAAACCATAAGTAAAGATCAATGCTAACGCGAAGATCACACCAAAAGTTTTACTACGTAAACCTTGAGTAATATAGTAGGCTGGACCACCGCGGAATTGCTTGCTATTACTGTCTCTCACCTTAAAAAGTTGAGCAAGAGTAGATTCAATAAAAGCAGAGCTCATACCAAGTACAGCGGTTACCCACATCCAGAACACGGCGCCTGGGCCACCAATTGCGATCGCAATTGCCACACCAGCAATGTTACCCACCCCAACACGGCTCGCAAGACCTGTTACAAACGCTTGGAAAGGTGTAAGGCCATGCTCATCTTCGCCTTCTGTACGGCTGCTTTTCATAACACGAATACTTTGCAAGAACATGCGAATTTGCACTGCTCCTGTTAAGACCGTATAAAAAATACCGACGGCCAGCAAGAAAATAACCAGAAAATCCCATAAAGGTTCATTAAAAAATTGTACCCACGACATCAGTGTGGCATTGAGTTGTTCATTCATACTCGGTCCGCTTACGTTCTTGCTAATGTGCTATTAGCACAAGCCAAAATACTGCAATAAACAAAAAAGCCCCTAAAAATAGGGACTTCTTCAGTACATTTAAGGAAAAACTTTTAATGTCACTTGAATAGCAATTACCGTCACAAGTTTAAGCAACATCATGCCCAGCACTAAGCCTTTGAAGGTTACATGAGAGAAAGCACCCTTCAGATAAAATAAATTCATCGCACCACTGAACATATTCCCATTTGGGTGAACAGAATGCATCGACTCGGCTACAAACTTGGAAACTAACAAATGACCACCGCTAAATCAGCTCGTTTAATGATTCCCATCAATTAATCGAGTTATAAAAACTGGATTTAAGCCAATAAGCATATTTACATATACTTTTGGGCGAATGTCTAAACTGGATTTAAATTTCAAAGACTGTAACAAGCCATCGTCATAACACGACTATCTGTGCCCTTTTCTTTTTCATTAAAGAAGAGTGCATTGAGATCTGTACCAAGCTGTTGTATTTCTTGTGGCTCAGTAGTTGCGTGAGTTACGTCCATTTTCATGGTTGCAATGGTAATCGCCAATCCTTGTTTCATGAACTGCTTGTTGATGAGCGGTAAACTCATGTAAAGCTCCTTATACCTCGTGTATTTCTCCATTTCTGCACAAAATCCTTTCTGTAAAAGTATTTTATTTGCAGCCACTACTTTTTTCCTAACGTGAGTATGGAGAAATCATACCTGCGTAAAAAAGTCGGTATTATGCAGAAATTTAAAATTTTGTGTATGTTTTTCATTAAAAGTTTATGCAACTTAAGATTGTTTTTTATACAAAAACATCTGTTTTGTACTGTTTTTAAACATATTATACCTTTTTTCTAATTGAGCGATTTTTACTCAACCCTTATTTTGGCTTTAATTGAATGACTATCAAAGTCACACCACTTTACCATTTTAAGCCTAAAGTGGCATATTCGAATTATCATTGAGCAGACATCATGTCTTACCCAAGTCATTAATCATATATATAAGGATATCTGTTTTCTAATATTTTTTGCTTATAAATACAGCAATTTCAGCAGATGAAATTGCATCTCAAAAAGTATTAAATATTTAGGGAAAAGATCAGGAGTACTCATGAATTTGGAACAAGTCCGCCTTGTTGACGAAGCAATTACCTCTCGACATTCTGTCCGTGCTTTTTTAAGCACTCCCATTGAGCCAGAAGTCATTAAAGATATATTAAGAGTCGCAAGTCGAGCACCTTCCGGTACCAACACTCAACCATGGAAAGTTTATGTAGTCACAGGTCATAAACGTGATGAAATGGTAGAGCGTGTTTGTGCAGCACAGATTGAGGTTTCCAAAAATCCCGAACTTGCAGAGCAATATAAAGAAACTTTTGCATATTACCCTGAAAAATGGGTCTCTCCTTTTATTGACCGCCGCCGTGAAAATGGTTGGGGACTCTATGGTTTGTTAGATATCAAAAAAGGTGAAAAAGAAAAAATGGCTGCTCAGCAGTTACGTAACTTCAAACTGTTTGATGCTCCAGTCGGAATTTTCTTTACAGTCAATAAAGCAATGGGAATTGGTTCCAAAATGGATATCGCTATGATGATTCAAAATGTCATGGTCGCTGCCAAGGCTCGGGGATTAGACACCTGCCCTCAAGCAGCTTGGAACCATTTCCATCCGCTAGTATTAGATATTTTAGGCGCAGCAGATGACGAAGAGCTGGTATGTGCAATTGCACTAGGTCATGCCGACCCTGAACATATTGTGAATACCTTTATTACACCTAGAGAGCCTGTTGAGAATTTTGCAGTTTTTCTTGATTAAAGATGCAAGACAATCACTCTCTTAAAATCAAGAGAGTGATTGGCTTTTTGCTTGTCGAATCGCTTTTAAAACAACAATAAAACCACTTAATGTAAATAACACCATCATCACTCCCATATTGAGTGATGCAGACCAAACAAGGAAGTTAAGCAGTACTCCACCCAATAGACCGCAAGCAAATTGCATACTGCCCATAATTGCACTGGCTGTTCCTGCACGAGCACCTTGCTTTGACATGGCTAGAGCCATAGCATTTGGTCCAGTTAAACCAATTCCTGAAATTGCTAAGAACAGCCCTAACATTACTAGCCATAAAGGTGCTGCAGAAATTAAGCCAGCAATCAACACAATGCTTGCACCTGTCACTTGTACCATTGAACCTGCTTTTAAGCGCTTAGTGATTTCAACACGTGTGGTTAAGTGCTTATTTAAAGATGACATTAACATAATGCCAAAAGCATTGAGCCCGAATACATAAGCAAACTCTTGCTGATTTAAGCCATATTGGTCCATAAAAACGGCTGGAGCTGAACTGATATAACAGAATAATGCTGCACCTGTTAAACATCCTGCAAACATAGGTAAACGGAAGCTTGCATCTTTGAAAATAGCACCATATAAGGTAGCCACTTGATATAGAGATAACTTGAGTCTCTTATCAACTGCCAAAGTTTCTTTAAAAAAGAAATGTACACATAGCCAACAGATTGCCCCTACAATTGAAAGCGCAATAAAAATCGCTTGCCACGGAAACCAGATTAATATCCAGGCCCCAATCATCGGTGCCAAAATAGGTGCTAAGCCCATTACGATCATCATGCTTGAAAAAGCTTGTGCCGAGCCTTGGACATCTAATCTATCGCGTATAGCAGCACGAGCCATAACCACCCCCACACAACCACCTAAGGCTTGTAAAATACGGGCAGCAATTAGGCTCCATTCATTTGTAGCGAGCACACAGAACAAGCTTGCAACTGCATAAAGCGCAAGCCCAAAATAAAGAGGCTTTTTTCGACCAATACGGTCGCTTAAAGGTCCATATACCAGTTGTCCAATGGCTAAACCAAAAAAATAAGCTGGCAATGTGTTTGCTACCATTTGCGTACTCACCCCAAAATCATGGGCCATTTGAGGCAACGCAGGTAAGTACATATCAATGGATAATGGCCCTAAAGCCGTGAGTAAAGCGAGCAACATAATCCAGCCAATAGAATATTGACGCTGGGCTGTTTGTTCAGACATAACGATATTTCATTTTTCAATCATTTGCATACAGACAAGCTTACACTGTCTATCGTATGATTTGTGCAACATTGGTGTAGAAATACGCAAATCCTTTATCACTCAGGTTGATCAGCAAGGACTTCATTTGAAATCTTGGTTTAAACGCCTAAAAAGAGCGACTTATAACACATCATTTATGTATAACGTGCGGATGCTGATTGCCTTTTCAGGAACTGCGTTCGTGCCTTATTTTCTAGGACATCAATTAGCAACAATTCCCCTCACTTTAGGTGTGGTCGCAGCTGGTTTAAGTGATATTGATGATCGCTTTTCAGTGCGAATCATGAATTTGATTTACACCTATATTGGTTTCTTCATTACCGCAGCTTCCGTACAATTACTTTTCCCTTATCCAATGCTTTTTGCGCTAGGGCTGATTGCCTCTTGTATTGGCTGGATTTTACTAGGGTCATTAGGTCGCCGTTACGCAACAATTTCTTATGGATGTCTGGTTGTTTCAGTTTATACCATGTTGGGAGTTCATTTATTTGACCAGTGGTATATTCAGCCAGCTCTTTTGGTTGCGGGAGCAGCATGGTACGGGCTTATTGCAACCATTAGCTTTTTATTATTTCCGGTTCGCCAGCTCCAAGATAAACTTGCGGCCTCTTATGCCTCATTAGGCGACTTTCTATTTGCCAAATCTAATTTGTTTGATGTCGATATGACGCCTGCGAGTTATCAGCAAAGCATGATTGATCTTTCATTAGAAAATGGCAAATTAATAACGATTTTTAATGATCTTAAAACCGCCCTTTTAACCCGTTTAAAGGGTGACCGTGGACAAAAAGGTACTCGCCGTAGCCTACATTATTATTTTGTCGCACAAGATATTCATGAACGTGCAGACTCTGCCCATATCGACTATCAAAAGTTAGCTAAAATTTTCCAGCACAGTGATATTTTATTTAGGTTTCAGCGCATTTTGGCAATTCAGGGTAAAGCTTGCCAAGAGCTAAATGAATGTATTTTACAGCGTAAACCCTATATCCATAACAAACGCTTTAAGCAGAGTTTCGAGAATTTACGCTTATCTTTAGTAAAGTTAAGAGATGATCAGCAGTATGACTTATTGTGGGTAAATGCTCTTTTTGCCTTATACCGAAACTTAAAGTCTATTGACTCACAATTACTCAACTTAGAAACGGAACAGCATATTCAGTCTGACAAAGTAAAGCAGGCTGAAAACCAACTTAAAGATGATGATCTAAAAGGTTGGAATGATATTGTTGTCCGAATAAAACAAAATCTAACACCTGAATCTGTACTATTCCGTCATGCCATACGAGTTTCGATTGTTCTTTTTATTGGATATGTATTTATTCAAATGACCCATATCGAATATGGCTACTGGATTATGTTGACTGCTTTATTTGTTAGCCAACCTAACTTTAACGCAACAAAACGTCGCTTACGTTTACGTATTGTAGGTACATTAGTCGGGATTATTGTCGGCCTTAGCATAGTATTTTTAGTACCTTCTGTGGAAGGGCAATTAGTCATGCTAATTTTGAGTGGCGTACTGTTTTTCGAGTTACGTAGTAAGCAATATGCTCAAGCAACTGCTTTTATTACTATTTTGGCATTAATTAACTTTAATCTGGACGGTTCAGCAGTCGCTGCAGCTATTCCTAGGTTTGTTGATACTCTAATTGGTTGTGCTTTAGCATGGTTTGGTGTGACCTTTATTTGGCCTGACTGGAAATTCCGTCGCCTACCGCGCAGTATTCGACGCTCCTTACAAGCACAATGTAATTATTTAGCTGAAGTGGTAAAACAATATCATGAAGGCCATAATCATGCCCTCAACTACCGTATTGTCCGCCGAGCAGCACATAATACTGATGCAGAAGTCGCTTCGCTTATTTCTACCTTAGCAACAGAGCCGGACTTCGACCCTACTCGTAAGTCCGATATATTTGAATTTTTATGCCTCAATCATACATTTTTAAGTTATATCGCAGCACTTGGAGCACATCGAGAAAAGATTCAGGATCAAGCGGTTCTTAACGTATTAGATCAAGCATTAGATGATATACAAGGTGCTTTGTTAAGAGATGAAATGCCTGATCTTACGGCACAAAATATGCTACAGACGATACGTCAGCGCTTAAGCCAAAATGATGAAGATGACCAAAAATCGCTCATTATTTTACAGCAGTTATCGTTGATGCTCAGTGTATTAAATCGATTTAGTATGTTAAAACAACGGCTAAGTCATGATCTGGATAATGATGCTAGCGAACTTGCATCATTATAAATTTGAGTCAGAATTTAGTATGAAATTGGCATAATATCCTTTCCTGACTTATGCCAATTAATGCTAAACTTAAAACAGTTTACAATTTGTTATTTGCACTATGACCGCGAAAACTTTATATGCTTATACGCTTCAGCCTGTTCCTTACGAGGTATCAGAAGCTGAGCAACGTAATGCACAACTTCTTATCTGGCGCAGCACCAATAAAATCAGCACAAAAATCTGGGCGATTATGGGCGTAATTTTAGCCCTTGCGATTTTAGGTCTTATCTTTATCAAGAACTATTCTACAGTGATTTGCTGGGTTGCCATTGTCTGTGTAGTACTTTATTACCTTGGCCGTAAATATGGTTTGGAATGGTATGTTAAGCGTAAGATGAATGAGTTTCCTGTGCAGGAAATCAAGGGTATTCGCTTAGGCGTACAACCTCACGGTATCGTAATGCGCCAGCAAATGGGCTTACAAGAAGGCGTTGGAACTATCGGATGGAAAAATATCTATGAATGGTACAACACCCCTGACTTTATTTTAGTTAACTTTAAAGTAAAAGATCCTAAAGGTCAGGAACAACAAGGTGCATATATATTGCCTAAACGTATGGACTCTAAAAACTTTTCTTTCAATACAATTCGTAAGCATTTGAAAGAAAGTGTAGGTGAACCGAAAACTTTATAATTTCACCTCTTTAAAAAGCCTCCTTTACAGGAGGTTTTTTATTATGCTAAAAATAAATGATAATGAAAATTAATATTATCTCCAAAATCCATATTATCTACTCAATCTTCGGCTATACTTCGTTACAAGATCTCCATCATATTTACATTATTCGACCATGTTTAAAAAGTTTTTATTTCAAATTCATTGGTTTCTGGGTATTAGTGCTGGCCTCATCTTATCCATTATGGGTGTTACAGGCGCAATTTATTCTTATGATCAGCAAATTTTAAAATGGGTAAATACAGATAGTTATGTTGTGCAAGCACAAAGCTCACCTAAGCTTACCCCTGCTCAGCTTTACCAGCATTTCACAACAATCCAGCCTGAAATTAAAATTAATAGCATTACAATTGCCAAAGATCCTACCGCCTCATCCGTAGTAAACATTGAAAAAGAAGGCGAACGACGCGGCTACAATATGATGGTTAACCCTTATACAGCTCAGGTATTACCAGAGGTACAAGGTCGTAAGCTACTTTTATTAATACAACAAATTCACCGAAACTTAACTGCTGGTGAGTTCGGTAAACAAATTACCGGTGCTTGTGCCCTAATGCTCATATATTTTGTTTTGAGCGGATTATATTTACGCTGGCCGAAAAAGCACTCTGCACGTCAATGGCTTGCTGTCAAACCCAAACTTAAAGGTCGAAATTTTATTTGGGATTTACACGCTGTTGTAGGTACATGGGTTATTGTTTTTTATCTTCTTTTTGCATGTACAGGTCTATATTGGTCATATGACTGGTGGCGTAGTGGTATGTTCAAAGTATTAGGTGTAGAACAACCTAAAATGCAAGGCCATAGTGGATCTGGGCGAAATAAAGATCAATTGCCTAAAATTCAACTAGATAATGCTCAACTGATTACCGCACTTAACCAAACTTGGAGTGGTTTTAATAATCAGATTGGACGTGATTATTCGACTTTAACAGTTAACTTACCTAAAAAAGATGATGGAAAAATTGAATTAAGTTTTGTAGATGCAACGCCACAACATGAACGTGCACGTAACCAAGCTGTCTATAACTATAAAACTGCCAATATTGAAAAAATGGAGCTTTATGAAGATAAAAAGCTTAATCAAAAAATTATGAGCAGTATGTTACCTGTGCACCGAGGTAGTTTCTTCGGACCAGTTTATCAATTTGTGGCGATGCTTGCTTCTTTAGCCATGCCATTATTTTTTGTTACCGGATGGATGCTTTACCTTAAACGCCGTAAGCAGAAAAAACTTACTCAAGCGGCTCGCCAGTCTTTAGCAGGCCATTATATCGACCAAAATGCTAAGCCTTGGTTAATCACTTATGCCACCCAAACTGGAGTTGCGGAACAACTCGCGTGGAGTACTGCAACGAGCTTACAAGAGGCGCATCAACCAGTTCAGGTTAAATCTGTACAACAACTAACCGAAGCTGATTTACAGCAACATGAACAAATATTATTTGTGATTAGCACCTATGGTACTGGAGAAGCACCTGACTTAGCTTCTAATTTTGCTAAAAAGTTATTAAAAACCAATTTAGAACTTCAACATGTCAAATATGCAGTATTAGCTTTAGGTTCTAAGGAATATCCGGATACTTATTGTAGTTTTGGCCACACAGTAGATGAATGGCTTAAAAACAATGGTGCCAAAGCCCTCTTCGATATTATAGAAGTAGATAATGCAAATCCGGCAGATATTCAAACCTGGAATCAGGCACTTGTAAAAGCAACTAAACTAGATTTGCATGCTGTTAATATCGAAAAAGTGTTTGATAATTGGACATTACAACAACGGGATTTACTCAATCCAAATAGTCTAGGTCAGCCTGCCTACAATATTGAACTTACTGCCAATCATGAAGCTATATGGCAAGCTGGAGACATTGCTGAAATACAACCAGGTAACAGCCCTGAACGTATTAATAAGTTTTTACAGCATCATCACATTCTTAAAAATGCAGTGGTAGACTCGCTACAGGTTTCTATTGAAAAGGCACTTTGGAATAAAGATTTAACTGGTGAAATTGAACCGTTTGCCAATCTGGACCATTTACTAGAACAACTTCCTACCCTACCAACGCGAGAATATTCAATTGCTAGCATCCCTTCTCAGCAAGTATTACGTCTAGTTGTTCGTCAACAATATGATGAGTCTGGTGATTTAGGTTTAGGATCAGGTTGGCTGACTCAACATACAGAAATTAATCAAAATGTTGCACTGCGAATCCGTACCAATGAGTCTTTTCATTTGATTGATGATAATCGTCCAATTATTTGTATAGGTAATGGAACGGGAATCGCAGGTTTAATGAGCTTACTTCATACACGAACTCGCCATAACTATACTGAAAACTGGCTAATTTTCGGTGAACGCCAACGCGCTCATGATTTCTTCTATGCATCAACTATTGAAGCTTGGCAAACGATGGGAATGTTAAAACGACTTGATCTTGCATTCTCACGCGATCAAGAACAACGTGTTTATGTTCAAGATATCATCCGACAAAATGCAGCAGAGTTAGTCAACTGGATTGAACGTGGTGCAGTACTCTATGTATGCGGCAGTATTGATGGAATGGCAAGTGGAGTCGATCAAGCACTTATTCATATTTTAGGCGAAGAACAAATCGATGAGTTAAGACAACAAGGCCGTTATCGCCGTGATGTTTATTAAATATCAATAAATAACAAAGCTGAGTAATAGCCAAAATGCTTTACTCGGCTTTTTATTGCAATCAGCATTGAATTTGGAATGATTTTGCATACACTGTCTGCAATTTAAATTGCAGCTTTAAACACAATGCAAGTCAGTAAGTGGATTCGGATTTTCTTAGCAATCATTGGTTCAATTTTATTTTTGGACGGCTTATTTCTAGCTTTTCTAAATAAAATTCATGTAGGCACACTTGTTCCTTTAGTTTTAGGAGCATTCTTCTGTCTTTATGCATTATTTTATTATCATTTAGAACGGTTTTTTTTCTATCACTATCGGCTTCATACTCTTTGGCGTTTTGGGTGGTTGTGTTTCTGGATTTGGTTAATTGGCTTAGGCTATTTTTTTAATTTTATTAAAGAAAATAAAGACGCAAGTCAAAATCTTCCCGCAGTTAAAGCAATTATTGTTTTAGGTAGTGGCGTCGAAAATGGACAGCCTTCAGCTATTCTTGCAAAGCGTCTTGACACAGCAGCTCCAGTTGCCCTTTCACAACCGCAAGCAAAGGTTATTTTAACAGGAGGTTTGGACTTTTCAGAAAAAGAACCTGAAGCATTAGTCATGTCACGCTACTTGGAACAACATTTTCATATAACAAAAGATCGAATGATCCTTGAAGACAAAAGCACAAGTACAGAACTTAATCTTAAAAATAGTAAACCTTTACTTAAACAAGCTCATATTAGTGTTAATCAACCTATTGCAATTGTTACAAGTGACTTCCATACACCACGAGCTGCAGCTATTGCAAAGAAACAAGGCTATACACAGGTTTATATGGTCGCTGCAGAAACACCTTTAATTACTCGCTACAACGCTTGGCTACGTGAATATTTTGCATACGCTAGTGGGTGGCTTCTAAACGAGTATTAATCTTGGTTCAGAAAGCTGCTATTGCGTTACAGCATGGCAGCTTTAGTTAAACTCGATAGTAATAATAATTCGAACTCAAAAATTAAGTATGGAAAAGAGAGAGTTAACCAAAAAAGATAAAATAGATAGATAAAAAATAGGAAGAGCAGAAACGCAAAAAACACTAAATAAATTAGCGTGTTTAATTTTTTAAATTTGAAAAAGTTATGGTGGGCGCTGACGGGATCGAACCGCCGACATTCTGCTTGTAAGGCAGACGCTCTACCAACTGAGCTAAGCGCCCTGATTGAAAAAGACAACAATCGCAGTCTTTATACATTACATCCTCTAGATCAGGGAATCAAGAGAATGGCGCAGCGGACGGGGCTCGAACCCGCGACCCCCGGCGTGACAGGCCGGTATTCTAACCAACTGAACTACCGCTGCACTTGAGATCTTAACGTAAAGGCTTGGTGGGCGCTGACGGGATCGAACCGCCGACATTCTGCTTGTAAGGCAGACGCTCTACCAACTGAGCTAAGCGCCCTTAACGTCTTCATCGTTTGTGAGGTGCATTATAGAGAATCTTTAACAGGTGTCAAACGCTTTTCGACAACTTTTCAAAAAAATGCGAATGAATGATTAAAAATAAGTCATTATTAAGTAAAAAACAATTTTTTGTATTTTATTTAAGCACTTATTTTAATATTTTGATCATTCGGCTAATTAAACAATAATCTTTAAAATCCTATTTTAGGTTAAAGATTGTTCAGACAAATAAACTAATGCATCTTCAGAGACTAAATCAAACAATTCAATGATTTCTTCATTACGCATTCGAATACACCCATGTGACATTGGAACCCCCATCGGTTCTTTATCAGGCGTACCATGAATATAGATATAACGTTGCATAGTGTCATGGCCTTCGCCTTTGTTAAAGCCCTCTTCTAAGCCATCTAACCAAAGAATGCGTGACAATATCCAATCTCGCTCAGGAAATTGTGCGGCTAATTCACTGCTATAAACTTCACCTGTGGGCTGCCGTGCAATAAAAACTGTATTTTTGGGAGATTGCATACCAAATTTCTTAGCAACCCGGTGCCATCCGCGTGGGGTTTTACCCGTATTTTCTTGTTCCCCAATTCCATTTTTGCCAGTAGAGACCACGTAAAACTTATTATGTTTAGGTAAGCTTAAAGTTTGATTTGCTAAATCGATAAGAATATCTGCATCTTCAAGTTTAAATTGGGACATCGAATTTCTTCTCTTATATCAACTCAACTATTTTGAGCTTTAATGAAAAATTATGGGAAAGCTTGTCTTGCGCCAAAGTTAAAATATTATCAATCTTCTTTGCTCTACGCGCAGTTTTACTGCTTGTCTTGCGTCAAAATTAAAAGATTATCAATCTTTTAATTTTGGCTCAGGACGTAGCCATAACCAAATTGCAACAACAAGCATGGTAGTATCGGTAAAGACCTTGACCCAAAACGGCGCCGAAGTAAACAGCATCAGAATACCACTTGCGGTCATCATAATGGTTGCAATCCACTTTGCCTTAAGCGGTACTGTCCCATTTGCTCGCCAGTCCCGCAGGGTTGGTCCATACTTGGGGTGGTTTAACAACCACGCATCCATCTGAGGCCATCCCTTTGAGGCCGCCCAAGCAGCCAGAATAAGAAACACTGTTGTCGGCATGCCTGGTAAAATTGCTCCAATAATACCAAGCGTGATAAAAATCACGACCAGAGTTCGCCAAAACAATGTTCGCATATATAAACCTTAAGCTATTGTTACTCGTAGTATAAAGTGTTTTTCTGGTATTGTTTTGTTGATTGACCATGAAATTTGGATGAATTATTTCGAGTACTCAACGTATGAATATTGCCTCAATTAAAACATCCTATTTTGAGCCATGGTTACAGTTCAGTCACCCAATGGTAAGACAATTGGCCTTTACAATTGCCAGCCCGAACCTACTTAGCCAACTTCCCTGCCGCCTTACTATTCGACATAATTTTCAATTACATACGGATCAAAATTGGGAACAACATTTTCAAAATTACTTACCCCGCCTAAAGCAGCTTGATGCAGCACCAGAACCCTTACTTCAATTTATGTCTCGGCTTAAGAGTACACGCTTAGGTTTACGTTTTGAAAATTTACTTTGGTTTTGGCTACAAGAAGATCAATATCATCCTTATCAGTTATTAGGCCATAGTATTCAAAAAATTGATGGAGCAAAAACTTTAGGTGAACTCGATTTTTTAGTTTTAAATCAAAATACTCAAGAAATTGAACATTGGGAAGTTGCTCTAAAATATTACCTAGGTGAAGGTCAATTAAATTTAGAACAATGGATTGGTTTAAATAGACAAGATACTTTAAGTAAAAAGCTTTACCACTTTACTGACAAACAATTTCAATTTTCAGAAGCTTTGGGTTTTAAAGTTCAACAACGTTTCGCTGTCTTAAAAGGACAACTTTATCTTCCTCTAAATTTACCTCAAGAACAGCTTATTCCTGAATGGGTAAATTTAAAACGTCGCTTAGGTACTTGGGGTACAGAAATCCCTAAATCTGACTTTTACCGCTTAGAAAGACATGAATGGCTTTGTCCTCATCAAAAAGCGAGTTCAAACACTGCTTATTGGTGGACTGATGGCCTATATTGTCAAAATATTAATGAAACCCGATTTTATATGTTCAGGCACCCTGCTTTACTAAGCTTAAAACCTTCTCTCATCAAAAATAACGGTGTTTTACAAGAGACCACGTCCTTATAGAAACAATTTATAACGTTTTTACTATTAAACAATCATGTTTCTTTTTCCGTTTGTTTTTTAATCTAAATTTACTTCATTATTAAATTTATACGGAGAAAATGATGAAAAAAGTTTTAGTCGCATCTGTAATGGTGGCATTTGTTTTAACAGGTTGTAATACGTTCAAGGGTTTTGGTCAAGATGTCTCTAAAGCTGGTGATGCTGTAACTAACACCGCACAAAAAACTGAAAATAAAATGTAAGTTATGCTTAACATTTAAAAACCTTATCGTTTCGATAAGGTTTTTTTATTTTTAAATACCCATCCCTTAGAGATTCGCCTATTATATCGGACTATATTTCACCTCATCAGTACGCAATTTCCGGTATGAACCACTCAGACACTCTCTCGCTTAGCTTAGAACTTCTACAACAGCCTTCTGTTACTCCTATTGATCATACTTGCCAAACTATTATGGCTGAGCGCTTAGCTAAGGTTGGCTTCCATATTGAACCTATGCGCTTTGGAGATGTCGATAATTTATGGGCTCGACGTGGAACCGAAGGCCCTGTATTTTGTTTTGCTGGTCATACCGACGTAGTACCAACAGGACGTTTAGACGCTTGGAATTCAGATCCATTTGCACCAGAAATTCGCGACGGCAAATTATATGGTCGCGGTTCAGCAGATATGAAAACTGCATTAGCTGCAATGGTAGTTGCATCTGAACGTTTTGTAGCAAAACACCCAAACCATAAAGGTTCAATTGCTTTTTTAATTACTTCAGATGAAGAAGGTCCTGCTGTTAACGGTACAGTTAAAGTCATCGAAACACTGGAAAAGCGTAATGAAAAAATTACTTGGTGTTTGGTTGGTGAACCATCAAGTACTCATAAATTAGGTGATATTGTTAAGAATGGCCGTCGTGGTTCTCTTAATGCTGTATTGAAGGTTCAAGGCAAACAAGGTCATGTAGCTTACCCACACTTGGCACGTAATCCAATTCATGAAGCATCGCCAGCGTTAGCTGAGTTGTGCCAAACAGTTTGGGACAATGGCAATGAGTATTTCCCTGCAACTTCATTCCAGATTTCAAATATCCATGCAGGTACTGGCGCAACCAATGTGATCCCTGGTGCTTTAGAAGTTACTTTTAATTTCCGTTATTCAACCGAGGTTACAGCAGAACAGCTTAAACAACGTGTTCATGAAATTTTAGACAAGCATGGCTTGCAGTATGAAATTGTCTGGAATTTGTCTGGCTTACCATTCTTAACTCCAGTAGGTGAATTAGTTAACGCAGCTCAAACTGCTATTTTAAATGTGACTGGTACTGAGACTGAGCTTTCAACAAGTGGTGGTACATCTGATGGGCGCTTCATTGCTCCAACAGGTGCACAAGTTTTAGAACTCGGTGTTCTAAACGCTACTATCCATCAAATTAATGAACATGTTGATGTACATGATCTTGATCCATTAACTGATATTTATGAGCAAATTTTAGAAAATTTATTAGCTCAATAAAATAAAGAAGGAACTCAAAAGAGTTCCTTTTTCTTTTATAAACCAAGTAATTTTTCAATATATTCTAAGTTAGGTATATAGTAGCGTTGATCTTGCATACGCACATATTTAAATACTGCCGGGTGTTGTTCAGCCTCATGCTCATCCATTTCATCGACAATTTCAGAAATACGCAGACGAGTAGAAACTGGCATTGTTTTACAGATTAATGCAAAACGTTGGCTAATATCTTCCCCTTCAATCACTAATGCTACTGCATGTTGATCAATTGTGTTATGTACTGAGTAGACCGGTAGCTTCACATCATGCCATTCAATATGTTTTACGCCATTTTTTACATCCATGGCAGACAACACGATGTTTTGTGGCAATAGCATAGGTACCTGATCGTTACATTCAATGATATAGGCATCAATAAAACCAGTTGAAACCGTAATAAGATGCTGTAGCTCTTGTTGGTCCATATTAGCGATCAATGATGTATTTACACTACCTTTCATGATTTGACCTCACTTTCAGACGCTACAAGTAAAGCATCGATATTCTCTAGTAACTCTTCTTCTTGGAAAGGTTTACCCATATATTGACTTACACCTAACGAGAATGCTCGTTCACGATGTTTTTCGCCTGTTCTAGATGTAATCATAATAATTGGCATGTATTGATGCATATCATGATGTCGTACAAGATTGAGAACCTCAAAACCATCCATACGTGGCATTTCAATATCAAGTAGCATCAAATCTGGCTTAATATTTTCTAACTGCTCTATGGCGTCAACACCATCTTTAGCCGTAACCACATCATAGCCTTGACGTTCAAGCAATCGGGACGTGACCTTACGTACAGTTACTGAGTCATCTACAATCATGATGAGGCGGCGTTCATCAGACTCTCGTTGTCTATACACTGCTTCACTAAGTTGTTTATGACGCTGAGTTGACTGAATTTGTCGCGCAATATTTTGTCCATCTAAAATTAAGCAGACCTGTCCATCACCTAAAATTGTGGCGCCTGCAATTGCTCCAATGCTAGAGAACTGTTGACCAATTGGTTTCACTACAATTTGTGCTCGAGAGCCAATTAACTGGTCAACAAGTAGTGCCACAGTTTGGCCATTATTGGCTTTAATCATTAACACAGGTAATGAATACATCACACCATTTAAACGTGGTATGGGTTGGTTACCAACAAATTCAGAAAGATAACGTAATGGATAACGTTTATTTTCATACTCAAATAGTTCTTGAGGACTTTCAAAATACTGCTCTAAAGAGGCTGGTGACACTCGAATAATTCGATCGATTTGAGCGAGTGGAATCGCAAATTGTTGATCTGCCACTTTAACCATTAAGGCATCACTTACCGCTACTGTAGTCGGTACGCGAATCGTAAATGTTGTTCCCTGCCCATAGACGGATTCAACGCTGACATGTCCACCCAAAGACTTAATATCACTCTGCACGACATCAAGACCTACACCACGTCCGGAAATCTGAGTGACTTGCTCTGCTGTACTTAAACCCGGATGGAAAATAAGTTGCAGTATGTCTTGCTGTTCTAAGTCTTGTTCTGGCTTGATCAATCCGGCAAGGAGTGCTTTCTGACGTACTTTTTCAACATCAATGCCTTGACCATCATCACTAAAGACAACCACAACATCCGTACCTTGACGCTGAATATTAAGTTCAATACGCCCTGTTTCCGGTTTATTTGCTTGTTGCCGCTGCGCTCGGTCTTCTAAACCATGGTCAATTGCGTTTCTGAGCATATGCTCAAGCGGAGTCACTAACCGTTCTAAAATGTTGCGGTCCAACTCACCTTCCGTATTATTTACGAAAAGCTCAGCAGGTCTATTCAATGCTGTAGACGTCTGACGAACAATTCGTTGTAAACGCGGCAATAAACGCGAAAATGGGACCAACCGTGTCCGCATTAAACCTTCTTGAATTTCCGCTTGAATTCGTGATTGTTGTAAAAGCAAACTTTCGGTATCTCTGATTTTGTCAGATAACGTATTTTTAAAGTCGACCAAGTCCGATGCAGATTCAGCAAGCGATTTCGACAATTGATTTAAAGATGAATATTGGTCCATCTCTAACGGATCAAAGTCGGTATAACGAGAATGTTCAATTCCATGTTTAGCAATAATCTGTGTTTCTAACTCACCTTCCATTCGACGTAACTGATCGGCAAGTCGTTGAATCGCCAACTCCATTTCAACTAGTGTATGGCTAAATTGGCTTAGGTCCATTTCAATTCGTGAACGGTTAATGGAGTTTTCACCAGACAAATCAATCATTTTCTCGATTAAGTCGGCTGAGACACGGATCATTTCATTATTCTGATCCAGACGCTCTGTTTGCTCCCACGCTCCCATCATTGGTGGAGGCTCTGTACCATCACCTTGTATAAAGGTCATCACTGGTTCTGAGCTAAACAAGTCCGCTCTAGTTAACTTAGTCGGAATCTGGATTGTAGTTTCAAAGAATTGAATATTTTCTAAACTTTGCTGTAATCCATCGAAATGCTGATAGTTGTGGTTAAAAATTGCATCTTTTAACCATGCAATTGCACTTTCTAATAAATGATCATAAATATTTGAATTGAAGTGATGCAACGCAAATTGTTCAAAAGCATTTTCTAGTTGGTAGGCAATTGCTTGTACGGCTTCTAAACCCACCATTCGTGCACCACCTTTCAAACTGTGCACGGCTCTTTGTAGCTGAAGCAAAATACTACGGTTGGTACGCTGTTCAAACCATTGTTTTAATAGCGACTCAGCCATTTCTAACAATTCAGTAGCTTCTTCTAGGAAGGTCTGTTCAACAACAGCCTCAATGTCCTGTTCATCAGCTGCAACTTCATTCTCTTGCGATGTAACCGAGGTAATTACTTCAACTGGAGTAGCTAACTCGGTAACCGCTGTATCGAATACCTGATCGTGATGAGTTTCTAGCTTTGCAAGAGCAGGTTCAAGTTCTACTGGTATCTCATCTATTATTATTTCAGATATCACCTCTTGCTCAGAGAATACCTCACTTTCAGCATCAAATGCCTCAACCACTGATACAGGTTGGAAGTTAGAGTTTTGACCCGCTCGTTTTAATGCGTTAATTGTGTAAGGAGCTGCATAATCTAGTTGTTGTTCACGCATGATTTGTAAACGATCAGCCAAGTCATCTTGAACCAAACGAATAAAATCAATTAAATCTGAAGTTGCTACTAATTGCTTTTGAATTAAACGCTCATAAATGCTTTCTAATTCATGGGCAATCAAACCAAGATACGTTGCCTGAACCATATTTGCTCCCCCTTTCAAGGTATGCAAATAACGCATTAGGTTGTTCAGAGCTGCAAAGTTTTCTTGCTCACCTACCCAAATATTAAGATCGGTATCAATTCCCTCAAGTAATTCTTCAGCTTCCTCAAGAAAGATATCTAAAAGATCAGCATCAAAATTTCGATTCACTTGTGTTGATGAAATATATTGTCGATCTTGCTGCACACTTTGACCTAATACCGCCCAGTCTGCAGAGTCTGAGAAATTCTCTACAGTAGCTACTACTTCTGGCTCTGGTTCAATATTGGATATTGGTTCAAAAGATGTCGAATCCTGCTGAGGCAGGTCATTTGATAGGTCTGGAATGTATTGCGTATAAAGTTTTAATTCTTCTAAAATACTTTGATGTTGCTTAACAACACCGACTCGTTGACCAGCAGCTAAAGCATCAAATAATTGAATGAGCTGTTGATGTGCTTTTTGATAAATTTCAAATATATAGTCTGATTGTAATAACGCAGGTTTATCAAGCAGTACTTCATAACTTTCTTTAAGTTGGCTGGTATATTCATGTAAACCCAGCATTGCTTGAGAATGTGTATGTTGCAGTAATAAATCAGCCTGTTCACTTAGGCGTTCAAGATAATCAGGAAACTCATTACGAATTCCCTTCTCAAAATCTAATTCTGCATCCAATAATTCAGAAACATCTAATTGTAATAATTGCGATACCAAGCCATGAGAAGGCATTAACGGATCTGTTCGGTCACCATGTTGCTCAACATATGCATCCCAAAATTGATTAAATTGCTGCAATCTCGCTTCGAGCTGTTCACTTGAACTATATCTAGATAGTAGTTCCAAGCTATCTCGAACAAACTCACGATATTCTTGTAATAATAAAATTTCTTCAGAGTGAGAAGATAACTCTTCTTGTAGCAGTATTTTAAATAAATGCTCAACTTTGGTACTGGCCTCGAAAATTGTTTCGACCTGTGCCATTGCAGAGCTACCACGCAAAGTATGTAAAGCACGTATTAAAGCATTGTAACTGTCGTACTGATGTAACTCTTGATCTAAGAATTGATGAATCGTGGCTAAATGTTCTTCCGCCTCTTCCATAAATAAGGTCAAAGTTTCATCTAGATTTATTTCAATTTCAGTATGTGTAGCTTGAATGATTGGCTCAGCTAACGAATCTTGTTCAATATAATCTAGCTCAAGACCAGTCACTGTTTCGGCCATAAGCGTATTTGAAAGTTGTAAAAGCTCTTCTAAAGCTGGCTCTAAACTTTGCTGTT
>NZ_JAWVAV010000020.1:0-65448 GCF_033599315.1 Acinetobacter sp. OYA S30 | reverse complement strand
ACTGGTGCATCAGGTGCAGTGGTATCAAGTGTATAAGTTTGTGTATCGTTAACACTGCTGCTATTACCTGCTGCATCTGTAAACGTTACTTTGGCATCAATCGTCTTATCTGCATCCGCAACTAAACCACTGCCCGGTACACTTACTGTCCATGTACCTGCTGCTTTATCTACAGTCGCATTATAAGTTACCCCATTAATAACAACTGTAACGGCCGTGTTGGCCGCATCTGCTGGAATGTTTTTCAAAACACCTGTAATGGTGACATTACCTGATGCTTCTGATGCATTAATCACATTATCAGAAGTAACTGGGTCAACCGAGAAAGTTACGCCATCGGTACTTGGTGGAGTGGTGTCAGCAGGTGCTGAAGAATCATCATTACTATCATGATTTGATGCTGCAGCGATAATACCGCCTGCAACTAGTGGAATAGCAGCCCATAACCATGGGTTCACGCCTGCATCATGATAAAGTAGAGGTTCAATTGAAGAAATAGGTTGGTAAATAACATCAGATACCAACTCTTGTGGAGCTTCTGCTGGTAGAGCTGCTGGTAAATCTTCACCTAAAAGTGCTTGTGGTTCTACGTCACTGTCAGCATCTGCGTCAGCGTCACTATCAGCATCTGCATCATTTTCAGCATCTTTGAATTTTGCCCAAATCAACTGTCCATTTTCATCTTGGAAAACCAGACTGTTATCTTTAGGCTCAGCTGTTCCACTAAAGAAGCCTTCAATAACAATAGTCTCGCCATTTTTCAGACGTATGACTGCATTGGTACCCTCCCTATTCACTACCAATACATCACTGGCAGCCACTTTCACCAACACAACTGACGCTTCTGAAAGTTTTGCAGAAGTTCCCTCTGTGGTTACCAAGGTTTTATGATTATCCTTGGCAATAATTTGTATCTCAGGCATATCTATATTCCTTTTATATTATTGATTTAAATGATTTTATGTATAATTCTTTTTACTTAATGTTTTCGAGTTTTTGACCTACAACGGCTTTGTTGCACAAACCTATCTCTAAAGGCTTATTCCACAATATAATTTTGAGATGAATAAGCCTACACCTAAAATCTACCGTACAACCAATTGGCCCACATACAACCGAGCTCTCATTAATCGTGGGAATATTGCCATTTGGTTTGATCCCAAAACACAATGGTATGCTCAACCAAAAAGCCAACATGGTCGAAATCAAACTTATTCCGATACAGCCATCCAATGCTGCTTAATGATTAAATCCATATTTCGTCTTTCTCTACGCATGGTCACTGGCTTTGTACAAAGCCTGATTAAACTTTGCGGATTAGATTGGACAGCGCCAGACTATACGACGCTTTGCAGAAGACAAAAACATATTGATATTGCGATTAGCTACCAAAAAAGTAGCAATGGTCTACATCTACTCGTAGATTCAACTGGTTTAAAGTTTTTGGGCGAAGGTGAATGGAAACGGAAGAAACATCAGCCTGAATATCGTCGACAATGGCGTAAGCTTCACATTGGTATAGATGCTGAAACGCTGCAAATACGTGCAGTTCAGCTCACAACGAACAATATCAGTGATTCACAGGTGCTCGGTGATTTACTTGGTCAAATACCACTTGATGAGCGAGTAGATTCTGTCTATACCGATGGAGCCTATGACACTAAATGCTGCAGACGAGTGATCTCAGATCGTCAAGCATATGCGGTGATTCCGCCAAGAAAAAATGCGAAACCGTGGAAAGATACAAAAGTTCATTCGCAAGAGAGAAATGAATTACTAAAAACAGTTAAGCGTCTAGGAAGAGCCCTTTGGAAAAAGTGGTCTGGTTATCATCGGCGAAGTTTGGTCGAAACCAAGATGCATTGCATCAAATTATTAGGCGATAAACTCTACTCAAGGAATTTTGACAGCCAAGTGAATGAGATCCATGCACGTGTAGCCGTATTAAATAAATTTACAGAATTAGGCAGACCTCATACCCAAGTTGTAACCTAAATTTTAGCAACTTAGGAAAACTTTACCTTCAAAGGCTTTATGCAACAAAGCCACCTACAACTTAAAAACATTAAGTAATGTGATCATTTTTACATTAAACACTTTAAAATAAAAAAAACAAATACTAAAGTACTCAAAGAAAAAAAATTAATTAATACAAATTTTATATAAATAAAAATCTGATTTTTCTACTTATAATTTATTCAATGAGCTTATTAACTGTTTTATATATAAAACAAAATTAGCTTCTTATTATTGAACATTCATTGAAAATTATTTTAATTTAAATTTTTATATAACAAGTTTTAATATCTCAATAAAATAAAATATATTAATAATGATATATATAGAAAAAAAATGGCCTTAGATAATATTTTACTATTACACTAAAGCCTCATTTTTATATTCAAATAAAAATTATTTTTTTTATTTACTTTTAGAAATTATCGGGACTTTCGAAACGTTTTACTTCTTGTAACTTATTTGGATCATGCATGGTTGCGATCCCGTCTTCTGTTTTTTGATCAACAATAACATCTGGGTTAAAGATAGTAATTGTTTCTCTTCCTAATGCATCTTCTCCAACTATATATTGAAAGCCACGGCGATTCATTTTATGGCATAGCTTTTGATAAAAGCCTTTAAGCCCTTCCGTTTCTTCATTAGGATTGTAATAAAACGCATTCATTACCGCAGGAAGGCCAAGTCCACATACTACACCAGATAACAATACGCTAATAAAGGTATATCCAATCAGAATACTACTATAAGGACTCAGCGCCGGAATATTCGCGACCGCCAAAATTAAAGCGAGTGAAATCCCTCCTCGAACACCACCCCAAGATAAAATAGTTAAACTACCATTGTAACTTTTGGTCTTACGCATTGTTGGGAAGAAAGCAAAAGACATAAAGTTGGCGGCAAAACGAGAAATATGGAGAATAAAGAAAGCAACTATTCCACCTAAAATCAGGCTAAAGTTTAAGTCAAGAATAAATAACTCAAGGCCAATTAAGGTAAATAAGAATGAATTGATAATCCCTTCTACTGTATGCCAAAAATGGTTAACCTCTCTGATCTCACGCTCTTCGCGAATTTCTTTCCATTTATTGCCGACGATTAAACCACCAATTACGCAGGCAATCGGTGCGGATGCATGGGCGAATAGAGCCACCAAATATGCTCCACTTGCAAGTAATGCAGTTGTTAAAATCAGGGATTCCATTTCGTGTTTACCACGCAATAAGCGTAAAGTACCTATCCCAAATGCCCACCCAATACCAACAGCAACCACAATTTCATAAAGCAAAGCTTCTAATGTCGCAACCAATGAAAAATGTTCACCCTGTAAAACATTCAGTAATGTCATAAATAAGGCAATACACATCGCATCGTTAAATAAAGATTCTCCTTCTAATTTAACAATGAGATGATGAGGAGCACGAATTGAACTTAAAACACCTTTAATACCGATCGGGTCTGTTGCACCTAATGCTGCACCTAATAATAGAAGAACCAAAATTGGTACATGATGCCCAACTAACAATTGGAAACCGTAAAGTAAGCTACCAAACAATACAGCGCAGATTACCAAGGCAATAGTGGCCAAAATACTAATCTGTTTCCAATAGCTTCTTAGATCTGAAATTTTAAATTTAAGTGCTGAAGATGTCAGAATAAAGCAAATAACGCCATTAATTAAAAAATCATAGAAATCGATGTGACGTACTGCTTCCTCAATATTATGAATATTGATAGTAATGAATTGATTACCATTTAAAAGACTGGCTCCCCATTGCAAAATGAAGACAAAAATCGCAGAAACAAGAGGTACGCCGATAGCTTGAGGAAAGCCCAAAATACGCTTATTAAATATGGTGGTCGCAATTGATAAGGCAAATACAACCGTAAATGCTTGTAATAAGAAAAAATTACCCATGAACACCCTTCTTCTGGGTCAATGACCAAATAAAAAATCTAGACAGCTGAACTGAACAGAACGAGAAAATAGACACCTCATGTGTGCCCAAGCAATTAAAAAGTTGGAATACAAGTTTAACGAATTACGTTAATCATTCTATCAATTAGTTAAATTTCTTAACATTAATTATGTTGGAGGGATGATTAAAAAGATGAGCCTACTTAAACACCTTGTAAACTCATCTTATTTATAGATTTAGATAGAATTATTAAAAGTATCGCATTGGCTAATATCACCAGTTTTTAAACCGACTTGGAACCAGTGCATTCGCTGTTCACTACTACCATGAGTAAAGCTATCCGGAACGACCTGTCCAGTTGCCCGTTTTTGTAAGTAGTCATCTCCAATTTTTTGCGCGGCATCCATTGCTTCCTCAACGTCTCCCTGCTCTAAAAACTGAGTACGCTGTTGATTATGATTGGCCCAGATACCCGCTAAACAGTCAGCTTGTAATTCTTGACGTACAGATAACTGATTACCTTCTCTTTGACTGACTTGTGCACGAGCCTGTTGTACTTGAGATGAAATACCAAGCAAAGTTTGAACATGATGTCCTACTTCATGGGCAACTACATAAGCTTGGGCAAAGTCCCCTGCCTGATCTTGTCTCGATAATTCTGTCTGATTTTGTTCGCCAGATATTCCCATCTGCTCACGCATATCTTTGAAGAATTCTGTATCGATATAAACCTTCTGATCTGCTGGGCAATAAAAGGGACCCATTGCAGACTGAGCTGTACCACAGCCTGACTGAATCATCCCACTAAACAAGACTAATTTTGGTGGCGTATAAGTTTTACCTAACTGTTTAAAAATAGGGGTCCACGTATCCTCTGTATCGGCTAATACTGTTCCAACAAAATCAGAAGCTTCTTTTTGCTCGGCTGTTAAACTTTCGGGTGCAGTTGCATTTGATTGTTGCGAAGCAGTAACCTGCTGCGTTGCCTGATATGCTTGTTGGGGGTCAACGCCAAAAAATTTCCATGCAACAAATGCTACAACCAAACCAATAATACTAATACCACCTGCCCTAACACCGCCTCCGCCTCGACGGTCTTCAACATTGGTACTGACTCGACGATCTCTCCAACGCATAATTTCCCTCTTCTTTATAGATGGCCTGATTAACTAGAAGCTTTTGGCCACATTTTTTGTATCAAGCTAACAACAAGCAATATTATTGCACCAGCAACAATTCCTATTGCAAAGTTAATAAGCGTTGGGGTTAAAGCACCAATGATGTTGCCTACAGCAGGTATAGTTTCCACATGGTCAACTGTATTTTCAGTGACATGATGGAGTAAAGGAATCGTATGATTAATAATCCCTCCACCTACCAAAAACATCGCAATAGTGCCGACGATAGACAATAACTTCATTAAAAGTGGCGCAAATGCAAGCAGCCCGCGACCAATAGTTTGTTTAAAAGAAGCAGCCTGTTTTGTTAAATATAGACCCAAGTCATCAATCTTAACAATCATGCCGACCAAACCATAAACGCCAATCGTCATCACAACTGCAATAATGCTGAGGACACTAACTTTAGTCATTAAAGTTGCAGTTGCCACAGTACCTAAAGAAATAACCACAATTTCAGCTGACAAAATAAAGTCTGTACGAATAGCTCCTTTCACTTTATCTTTTTCAAAAGTCGCCAAGTCTAACTCTTCACTATCAAACTCTTTTTGTGCTTCTTCTGAGGTTGAGGCTTTTTTATGTGTAATGGTATGAAGAACTTTTTCAACACCCTCATAACATAAGAATAGCCCGCCAAGCATTAATAAAGGATTAATCAACCAAGGAGCAATCACGCTAATTAATAAAGCTAGAGGAACTAAAATGAGCTTATTAACAAAGGAGCCTTTAGCAACTTTCCACACAATCGGTAATTCGCGATCAGCACGGACACCTGTAACCTGTTGTGCATTTAAAGCCAAATCATCACCTAAAACACCAGCAGTTTTTTTTGCTGCCATTTTGCTCATTAAGGCGACATCATCTAAAATTGTTGCAATATCATCTAGTAGTAAAAGTAAGCCACTTGCCATTTCTTATCCAGGTTTGTATTTATTAAACTATTGTAAGATGATTTTTTTCAATTTTTGTAATTTTACTGAATAAATTCACAATATTATTTTAAGAAAAGTTTACCCAATTGCTGACGAAAAAATTTTATTTCCCGTACAATAATGCCAATCTTTTATATTGCAGGGCTTATTATCCCTGATTAAGCCAATACCATAGTGGAATAAATAATGAGTAATGTTGATCAGCGTCCAATTATTTTGACAGGCGACCGCCCAACCGGACAACTTCACCTCGGGCATTTTGTCGGT
This sequence comes from Acinetobacter sp. OYA S30, assembly GCF_033599315.1. NCBI lineage: Bacteria > Pseudomonadati > Pseudomonadota > Gammaproteobacteria > Moraxellales > Moraxellaceae > Acinetobacter > Acinetobacter sp. OYA S30. Next base: position 59,136 of record NZ_JAWVAV010000020.1, on the reverse strand, counting down.
TCTTTGCGTTCTCGTGTAGGTCTACAGGATAGCCATCATCAACATCTCTTATTAGCAGATGCACAAGCGTTAACAGACAATGCCGATAACCCAGATAAAGTTCGCCGTAACATTTTAGAAGTTGCTCTAGACTATTTAGCGGTAGGCATTGATCCAACTAAAACCACAATTTGTGTACAGTCATGCTTGCCTGCACTGAATGAGCTTACAATGTTATATCTTAACTTTGTAACTGTAGCTCGTTTGGAGCGTAACCCAACCATCAAATCTGAAATTCAAATGCGTGGTTTTGAACGTGATATTCCTGCTGGTTTCCTTTGCTACCCTGTAGCACAGGCAGCTGATATTACGGCTTTTAAAGCGACTGTAGTACCAGTAGGCGAAGATCAAATTCCAATGATTGAGCAAACTAACGAAATCGTGCGTCGTGTAAACCGTCAAATTGGTCAAGACCTTTTACCTGAATGTAAAGCATTGCTTTCTAATATGGCTCGTTTACCTGGTTTTGATGGTAAAGCGAAAATGTCTAAGTCATTAGGCAATACCATTGTTTTAAATGCTTCTGACAAAGACATCAAAAAAGCTGTAAATGCGATGTATACCGATCCAAATCATCTTCGCATCGAAGATCCGGGTCAAGTTGAAGGAAACATTGTATTTACTTATTTAGATGCATTTGATCCAAATAAAGAAGAAGTTGAAGAGCTAAAAGCACACTACCGCCGTGGTGGTCTTGGTGATGGTACAGTTAAAAAACGTCTTGAAAGCGTACTAAAAGAATTAATTACACCTATACGTGAACGTCGAGAAGAACTTGCTAAAGATCCTGACTACATTATGGATGTTTTACGCCAAGGTACTGATAAATGTCGAATCATTACCCAGCAGACTTTGGACGAAGTTAAAGATGGCTTAGGCTTATTTAAGTTCTAATTTTTATATTAGAGATATAAATCAAAAAAGCCCTACGGGGCTTTTTTTATAATTATATTTAAATTCAATAATTTAATTTTTTAGAATTTCTATATATTTATTATGATTCACACGCTTTTACCCTTTTAACGTGAAGTAACACTAATTAACGTGAACCTTAATGAACAAATAAGAATGCGTCACTAATATAACTTGAGTAGGTTGATATGAACCTCACGACATTTCTCCTTAAGCCGAAACTGTTTTTAACAGATTCGTTGTTCTACGCAGTGATCACCCCAATCATTGCGTATTTTTTTGTCTATAATAATGTTGGCAATTTAGGTTGAAATTCAACCGAGTTACAATAATGCTTCTGTTGAAAATACTCAAACTACTTTGTCTGATCAAGTGGTGAATAGCGCGTTACGCTATCACTCACAAGCGCCTTTGTTTGATAACTTAATGAATGAATTGGGCTTACAAGGTTGTGATGTCAATGGTTTGACTCAAGGGTTGAAACCAAAAGCTGAGTAAGGATGTACACTCTGTTTAGTACTCCTATTTCAATGTAGACCGAAATGCTAAATATTTGATCTACAATTTTCATCTTCCGTTTCGTCAATTCCTATGGTGAAAATGAGTAATTAGATACCAAGTTCAGTATAAGGTTAGCAAAATATCAAACAGGGCATCTCTCCCCTTGAATTAAATCACGCGTTGAAAAAGTATAGCGAAACAGATGACCAACATTTAATAAGAGAGGCGCTGACTACAAGCGACCTCTCGATGGATGAATAAACGTGATGGACTAAGCTTTATGGGCTAGAAGGTGGTAGTAAAGAAATTTGTTTAAGAGGCTCGCGTTTTGCCCCAAGTTCGCGAAGCTTTTCCATAAAACTAGATTCCTTTATTGGTAGACCACCAATGATTTTCCCTACTTCAGCGTTGATGATAGCAGCAACAATCAATCCACCAATTGCTCCCCCTGCAGCGCCAGCTCCTGTAGCTTGACCGTAGCTCATATTTCCTGAGGAAAAGTTCTTACCAATTATGGCACCAGTAACACCTCCTACTGTGCCAGCTGTGGCAAAGGATACTAGACTAACTTTATGGGATGCGGGTTCTTTGGTATAAGCTAGAGTATTACACGTCACATTGTCAGATGGAACTTCAACAGGTACTGCCTTTGTTGTGAAGTAGCGATAAATTTTGACTGGCTCCTTAGGGTCTTTTGGTAAGTAAAAGCCACCATCAGTTGCTGCAGGTTGTCCTGGAATTGATGGATAGTCTGGACTTCGAATTGAAATACTACCAGGTGCCCCTCGAAAGAACGTGCCCTTTTCATCTATCTTTTCTGACCAATATGGTCCCCGTTCTAGACGGGTGGTCCACTCCACATTGAGTGGACCATAAAGCCCTGTAGTTGAAAGAGGCTCTTTAAGGAAGATACAAGTAAGTTCAACTGGTGTCTGTAACTTTTCTGGATTTGTGGCACACCCCGAAATTAAAATGCAGAAGAGAATCACGCTAGATATTTTCACATACATGACGATTGCCTTTGTCATTGATATTTTTGTAAAGATACAACTAGTCTACTAGATTTTATTTAGTAGACTAAGTCCATGAATACTCCAATTATATTTCTCAGTAAAAAACCAATATCTCCATTAGGGTTTTAAGATTAAAACCTAATGAATGAGGCTAAATATTTCTCTTTAAAAGGGAATATTTATAAGCGATTGAATATTAATTTATTTATAAAAATTAGTATTAGTCATAAGGCTCTTCTTTTTCATCTTAAAGAATAAAAATAGACAATATATGGAATTTAAATATCATTCAAAAAAAATAAAATTTTCTCAATTCTAAAATCACTTCATCTTCACCATACAAGTACTCATCACCTTTAGGACATATAACGCTAGAATTAGAAACATACTCTCTATTATCTCTTCCTCTGAATTTAAGTCATCAAGAAGAACTTCTATTCTTTGTGTATTCTTGATAGAGATATCATTTTTATCTATAAATTTTTCGATACAATAAATTAATTCTTCTCTACTCATTTATTTTTCCCTTGAATTAATTATGTTAATTATTCAATGTTCTACTAGAATTAATATCATTTCATTTTAATAAAAAACCCCAATGTCTCCATTGGGGTTTTTTAAAGATCAAAATCTAACGAATTACGCTAAACCTTTCTCTTTTAATACTTGCAACATAGTTGAACCAAGCTCAGCTGGGCTACGAGTGTAAGCCATACCTGCTTTTTCAAATGCAGCGAATTTCTCTTCAGCAGTACCTTGACCACCAGAAATGATCGCACCAGCGTGACCCATACGCTTACCTTTAGGCGCGGTTACACCAGCGATGTAACCTACTACAGGTTTAGTCACGTTAGATTTGATGAATTCAGCAGCCTCTTCTTCCGCTGTACCACCGATCTCACCGATCATGATGATTGCATCAGTATCTGGATCGTCTTGGAACAATTGAAGAGCTTCAATTTGGTTCATACCTGGGATTGGGTCACCACCGATACCGATACAAGTAGACTGACCTAAACCAAGCTTAGTTGTTTGAGCAACAGCTTCATAAGTCAATGTACCTGAACGTGAGATAATACCAATACGACCTGGTTGGTGGATGTGACCAGGCATAATACCGATCTTACATTCACCTGGAGTGATCACGCCTGGGCAGTTAGGACCAACTAAACGAGTACCGTTACCGTTAGTTTCTAAATAACGTTTTGCTTTAAGCATGTCGATTGTTGGAACACCTTCAGTGATCACAACGATTAGGCCAACACCTGAATCAACCGCTTCAACGATTGAGTCTAAAACGAATGGAGCTGGTACATAGATTACAGATGCATCTGCATTTGTTTCACGTACAGCTTCTTTCATTGTGTTGAATACTGGTAAGTCAAGGTGAGTTGTACCACCTTTACCTGGAGTAACACCACCAACAACTTTTGTACCGTAGTCTAAAGCTTGTGCAGAATGGAAAGTACCGTTTTTACCAGTAAAACCTTGTACCAATACTTTAGTGTCTTTATTAATTAATACGCTCATGATTGATACTCCCCTTACGCTTTAACTGCAGCTACAACTTTTTCTGCGGCATCAGACAAACCGTTCGCAGAAATTAATTTCAAACCAGATTCATCAAGTAATTTAGCACCTAACTCAGCGTTGTTACCTTCTAAACGAACAACAACTGGAACAGTTACGTTTACTTCTTGAACCGCTGCAATAATTGCTTCAGCAATCATGTCACAACGTACGATACCACCGAAGATGTTGATTAAAACACCTTGTACAGATGTATCAGCAAGGATGATTTTGAACGCTTCAATTACACGCTCTTTAGTTGCGCCGCCACCAACGTCAAGGAAGTTTGCAGGCTGACCACCATAAAGTTTAATGATGTCCATAGTTGCCATTGCAAGACCAGCACCGTTAACCATACAACCGATGTTACCTTCTAAAGCAACATAGTTAAGATCAAATTCAGATGCTTTTAATTCACGCTCATTCTCTTGAGATTTGTCACGTAAAGCAGCAACTTTAGGTAAACGGTAAAGCGCGTTAGAGTCGATACCTACTTTCGCATCTACACATAAAATTTCGCCATTTTCACGAACTGAAAGTGGGTTAATTTCAAATAAAGCGAAATCATTTTCAACAAATGCTTGATAAGCAGCTGTCATGATTTTCACGAATTGACCGATTTGTTTGTCTTTCAAACCTAAAGCAAACGCAACTTCACGTGCTTGGAATGGTTGTAAACCAACTAATGGATCAACTTCAACTTTGATAATTTTTTCTGGAGTTTCTTCCGCAACTTTCTCGATTTCTACACCACCTTCTGTAGAAGCCATGAAAGTAATACGACGGCTAGAACGGTCTACAACCGCGCCCAAGTAAAGCTCACGCTCAACTGGATATACGTCTTCAGCAACAATGATGCTGTTTACTGGTTGACCATTTGCATCTGTTTGATACGTTACAAGACGAGTACCAATGATATTGTTTGCAAATTCGATAACATCTTCTTTAGATTTTGCAACTTTAACGCCACCAGCCTTACCACGACCACCAGCATGAACTTGCGCCTTCATTACAGCGAATTTACCACCAAGCTGTTCAAATGCAGCAACTGCTTCGTCTGCATTGGTTGCCAAGATACCTTCTTGTACCGGCATACCATATTCTTTCAATAACGCTTTAGCTTGATACTCATGTAAGTTCATTTAGTTACCTACTTAACTTTGTTTGTTGTCTTCAATTTGCGCAACATTCTCATGTTGTATAAGCAAATTGCTGTCTACGTCTATCAACTTGATGATTTTTTAATCACACCATCGAATGTGAAAAAGAGCGGAGGACCGCTCTTTATTTTATTTACGCTTACGTTGAATCGCGTGAATTGCACGACCATCTACAGCAAGTGCAGCTTCATGAACAACTTCAGAGAATGTTGGGTGACCAAAAGTCATCAACTGAAGATCTTCAACAGAAGATACAAATTCAAGTGCAATCATACCTTGGTGAACGATATCAGATGCCGCAGGCCCAATCACATGCATACCTAATAAACGGTCAGTTTTTGCATCAGCAACAAACTTAACAAAACCTGCACCTTCACCAGCAGCTAAAGCACGACCATTTACAGCAAAACCGAATTGACCAGTTTTTACTTCATGACCTTTTTCTTTAGCTTGCTCTTCAGTTAAACCAACCCACGCCGCTTCAGGGTGTGTATAGATAACAGAAATGATTGTGTCATAGTTTACTTGAGCTGCATGACCATGAATACGTTCAACAGCCATTACGCCCTCTTCCATTGCTTTATGAGCAAGCATTGGACCGCGTACTAAGTCACCAATCGCATATACACCTTCTACAGAAGTTGCACAGTGATCATTTACTTCAACTAAACCACGTTCAGTTAATTTAATACCTGAATCTTCAGCCAATAAACCTTCCGCATAAGCTTTACGGCCAACACAAACGATTAACTTGTCAAACGTTTGTTCTTTGTCTCCACCAGCTTGAGTGTATTTAACAGTCACTTCACGACCGTTTACTTCAGTACCAGATACTTTTGCACCAATGCGGATATCTAAACCTTGTTTAGTCAAGATTTTTTGATATTCCTTAGAAAGTGCTTTATCAGCCATTGGCAAGAATGCATCCATTGCTTCAAATACAACAACTTCTGCACCAAGACGACGCCATACTGAACCAAGTTCTAAACCGATTACACCTGCACCAATTACACCTAAACGCTTAGGTACTTCAGGGAAGTTTAATGCGCCAGTTGAATCAACAATAATATCTTGATCTACAGGAGCTACAGGAATATTTACAGGCACAGAACCAGACGCAAGAATTACGTATTTAGGTTCTAAAATTTGAGTTTCACCTTCATGTGGAACAAACTCAACTTTTTTACCAGCAAGTAATTTACCTGTACCTTTTAACCACTCGATACCGTTGCCTTTAAGCAATTGATCAATACCGCCAGTTAATTGGTCAACAATTTTGTCTTTACGAGCAAGAAGTTTTGCAAGATCGAAATTCACTTCACCAGTTGTAATACCGTGATCAGCTAAATGATGCACTGTATCTTCATAACGATGAGAAGAATCAAGCAAAGCTTTAGAAGGGATACAACCTACGTTTAAGCAAGTACCACCTAAAGAAGGCTTACCGTTGTGAATACGTTTTTCAATACAAGCGACTTTGAAGCCTAGTTGAGCAGCGCGAATCGCAGCTTCATAACCACCAGGACCACCGCCAATGACAACAAGATCAAATTGTTGAGACATTTTTATCTCCATAAACCAGGATAGAGGATTACTCTATCCTGGTAGGTATTTATTCGAAGAAATTAAAGATCAAGAATGAGTTTAGCTGGTTCTTCTAACAATTCTTTGATTGCTACTAAGAAACCTACAGCTTCTTTACCATCGATCATACGGTGGTCATAAGAAAGCGCTAAGTACATCATTGGCAAGATTTCAACTTGACCATTTACCGCCATAGGACGTTCTTGGATTTTATGCATACCCAAGATACCAGTTTGCGGCTGGTTCAAAATTGGAGTTGAAAGTAATGAACCGAAAGTACCACCGTTAGTGATTGTGAAAGTACCGCCAGTCATTTCTTCGATAGATAATTTACCATCACGTGCTTTAGCAGCGTAAGCAGCAATACCTGCTTCAACTTCTGCATAGCTCATACGGTCAGTATCACGCAATACTGGTACAACAAGACCACGATCAGAAGATACTGCAACACCGATGTCGTAGTAACCGTGATAAACGATATCATCGCCATCAATTGAAGCATTTACAGCTGGGTAGCGTTTAAGCGCTTCAGTTGCTGCTTTAACGAAGAATGACATGAAGCCTAAACGAGCACCATGACGTTTTTCGAAAGCATCTTTATATTGCTTACGTAATTCCATGATTGGCTTCATATTAACTTCGTTAAATGTAGTTAACATTGCTGTTTCTTGAGTAGCTGCAAGAAGACGCTCAGCTACACGTTTACGTAAACGAGTCATTGGAACGCGTTTTTCGATACGTTCGCCAACAGCAACGCTTAATGGAGTAACGTTAGCAGCTGGTTTAGCTTGATGGTTTGCAACATCTTCTTTAGTGATACGACCACCACGACCAGTACCTTGTACGTCAGAAGCAGCAATACCAGATTCAGTTAACGCTTTACGTACTGCAGGAGCTTGATCAGATACAGTTTCATTACGCTCAACAACAGGAGCAGCACCAGCTTGAGTCTGAGCAACTGCTTGTTCTACAGCCGCAGGAGCAGCAGCCGCTGCGCCAGCACCAGCTTCGAATTGAGCAATAACTTCGTCAGAAAGAACTGTATCGCCTTCACCTTTAATGATTGCAACCAAGCTACCATCTGCAGGAGCAACAACTTCTAAAACAACTTTGTCGGTTTCAATATCACAGATTACTTCATCACGTGATACAGGTTCACCCACCTTTTTATGCCAAGTTGCGATGGTTCCATCTGCAACAGACTCTGGGAATACCGGTGCTTTAATTTCGGTTGCCATTATTGAGAATCTCCTGATTGTTCAGCTTCGATTGCCAATGCATCATTAATTAGCTGAGCTTGTTGTTTTGCATGCAAGTACGGTGAGCCACAAGCTGGTGCAGCAGAAGCTTCACGACCTGCAAAACTGATACGGATTTGTTTGCCAGATTTTAAGATATCGTCATATAAACGCGGTGCGATAAACAACCAAGCACCTTGGTTCTTCGGCTCTTCTTGCGCCCAAACGAGTTCTTTCACATTTGGATAAGCAGCCAAGATTTCCGCAAGACGTTGCTCTGGGTATGGATACAACTGTTCAATACGTACAATTGCAACATTAGTTAAGTTTTGTTCACGACGTTTTTCGAGTAAGTCGTAATAAACTTTACCGCCACAAAGTACAAGACGAGTTACATCTGACTTGTTAATTTGATCGATTTCGTCAATTACAGTTTGGAATGAACCATGTGCTAGCTCTTCTAAAGTAGAAGTCGCAAGTTTATGACGAAGTAAAGATTTCGGTGACATTACGATTAATGGCTTACGAATTGGGCGTACAGCCTGACGACGTAATGCATGGAAAATCTGTGCAGGTGTCGTTGGAGTGATCACTTGCATGTTGTCTTCAGCACATAACTGTAAGAAACGTTCTAAACGAGCTGAAGAGTGCTCTGGACCTTGACCTTCGAAACCGTGTGGTAACAACATTGTTAAACCACAAACACGCTCCCACTTAGTCTCACCAGAAGCAATAAACTGGTCAATCACAACTTGAGCACAGTTTACGAAGTCACCAAATTGTGCTTCCCAAATAATCAAGCTCTTAGGAATTGTAGTTGCGTAACCATATTCGAACGCAAGAACTGCTTCTTCAGATAAAAGAGAGTCGTAAATCGCAAAACGTGGTTGGTTCTCTTTCACATTGCAAAGAGGAATGTAAGTTGAACCATCAACTTGGTTATGCAATTTTGCATGACGGTGTGAGAAGGTACCACGACCCACGTCTTCACCAGTAATACGAACTAGATAGTCTTCATCTAATAAAGTTGCATAAGCTAAAGTTTCTGCTGCACCCCAGTTCAATGGAGTTTCACCAGTTTGCATTTTCACGCGGTCTTCAATTACTTTTTGAACCTGACGCTGCATTACAAACCCTTCAGGAAGCTTGCTCATGCCCTCGCCTAATTCTTTAAGGCGGTTTATGTCAAATGAAGTATCCCAATCGTCTGTATATTCATGGCCCAAATATGGAGTCCAATCTACAAACATTTTAGTGTTCGGTTCAAGAATCAAAGCATTCGCTACATGATTACCCGCTTCTAAATCAGCACGATAATCTTCAACCATTTGGTCAGCTTCAGCACGGTCAAGTACTTTCTCTTGTACCAATTGATCAGCATAAAGTGTACGAGTAGTTGCTTTCTTAGCAATCACTTGATACATCAATGGTTGTGTACCAGATGGCTCATCTGCTTCGTTATGGCCGCGACGACGGTAACAGAACAAATCGATGACTACATCTTTACGGAATTCGTGACGGAAATCATGTGCTAATTGAGTAGCAAAGATAACAGCTTCAGGATCATCACCATTTACATGGAAGATAGGAGCCTGAATCATTTTAGCAACGTCTGTACAGTATTCTGTCGAACGCGCATCACGTGGATCAGAAGTTGTGAAACCAACTTGGTTGTTCACAATAATATGAACTGTACCACCAACCGTATAGCCACGAGTTTGTGACATCTGGAAGGTTTCCATGTTTACGCCCTGACCTGCAAATGCAGCATCACCATGAACAATAACTGGTAATACGTCATCACCGCCGATGTCTCTACGACGTACTTGACGCGCACGTACAGAACCTTCGACTACAGGACCAACGATTTCTAAGTGAGATGGGTTAAATGCCAATGCCAAGTGAACTTCACCACCTGGAGTCATTACATTACTTGAGAAACCTTGGTGGTATTTAACGTCACCAGAACCTTTCTTATGAAGTGCTTTACCTTCGAACTCACCAAATAAGTCCGCAGGGTTTTTACCCATAATATTAACAAGAAGGTTCAAACGACCACGGTGTGGCATACCGATAACAACTTCTTTACAACCTACGGCACCAGCACGCTGGATAATCTCATTTACCATAGGAATAAAAGATTCGCCGCCTTCAACACCAAAACGTTTAGCGCCGACGTATTTATTACCGAGATATTTTTCTAAGCCTTCAGCAGCGGTTAAACGCTCTAAGAAGCCTTTCTTTTGTTCATTTGAGAAATTGAATTTACCACGGGCACTTTCAAGACGCTGTTGAATCCAACGTTTCTCTTTTGTGTCCACGATATGCATATATTCAACACCGATCGAACCACAATAGATTGCTTCCATTGCTTCAATCATCTCAGCAAGCGTTGCTTCGCTTTTACCGATCTCAAGATTGCCTGTGTTGAATACTGTGTCTAAATCTGATTTGGTTAAACCGTGTGCTGAAAGATCTAAATCAGGAATATCTTCACGCTTAGCAAGACCTAACGGATCTAACTTAGCTTTTTGATGTCCGCGATTGCGATAAGCAGCAATGAGTTGTAAAACGCCAATTTGACGACGCTCATGTTCAGTACTTACAGTACTTTGTACAACAGGTTGAACACGATTAGCATTACGTCCTAGTAATAGGAATTGCTCACGCACAGCGCTGTGTGGTTGGTCACCCTTTGGATATTTATCGAAATATTGGCGCCAGTCCTCAGCGACGGAGGTTGGGGAAGTCAGGTACTGCTCGTAAAGTTCTTCAATATACGCTGCACTATCAGCGGAAAGTTCAGTGTCAAGACGCAATGCGTCAGCAACTTCTTGCATTTGTGGACCCATTTCCTATTGCAAAAAATATTACAGGCTGCCTTTTAAGCATACCCATGATGCATAATGTCAAATTGGTAAAAATGACACTACTTACCCAACAGGTCTTCAAGACCATGGGGCGTCATACTACCTAGAGAGAAAACTCCATAGGTAATTAATGAATCACAACGCCCTCAATGGCATCATCACTCACCTTATACTCGATAAAAAACCGAGCAATTTTTTGCAAATCTTTTTAGAAAAATTAACTTTAAAATTAACTTTTCTAAAATGACTTTAACCATAAAAATTAAGCACAGATCTAAGATCGTGCCACTTAATTTAATTTCACTAGTATACGCTTTTTTCACCTATAACTTTGTGGCAAATCGTATCATGTTCTTAACGAACGATTGATTTTTTTGACACATACCATCTATAAATTGGCGAAATACATATCCAATTTTATCTATTAATATATGGTGCTTTATATAAAAACCCCTCTTTTACCGACTAAAGTATAAGACACGTATTATAAAATTAAAAAAAAACGCACATCAAGGATGTGCGTTCTCTATTTGCGCAGAATTAACCCGCTTGATCTAACAACATATTACGGATATGACCGATTGCTTTTGTTGGATTCAAACCTTTAGGACATACTGACACACAGTTCATAATACCTTTACAACGGAACAAACTGAACGGATCGTCAAGACGAGCCAAACGTTCTGCAGTTGCAGTATCACGAGAGTCGATAATAAAACGATATGCATTCAATAACGCTGAAGGACCCAAGAATTTATCAGGGTTCCACCAGAATGATGGGCATGAAGTTGAACAACATGCACAAAGAATACACTCATACAAACCATTTAAGTGTTCACGCTCTTCAGGAGATTGCAAACGCTCTTTAGGTGGAGCAGGTTGATTATTGATCAAGAATGGCTGAATTTTGTCATACTGATCATAGAATTGGTTCATATCAACAACCAAATCTTTAACAACCGGCAAACCAGGTAATGGACGAATTACGATTTTCTCTGGTAAATCGTTAAGGTTTTGCAAGCAAGCCAAACCATTTTTACCATTGATATTCACACCATCAGAACCACAAATACCTTCACGGCAAGAACGACGGAATGTTAACGTTTCGTCTTGAACCTTCAAAGCAAGCAATGCATCAAGCAACATACGGTGCTTATCAGTCAACTCAAGCTTGAAAGTTTGCATGTACGGCGCTTTATCCTTATCAGGATCATAGCGGTAGATTTCGAATGTACGAGTACCTCTACTCATCTTTATACTCCCGATTAGAATGTACGTGGTGCTGGTGGAATTGGATCAACAGTTAACGGCTTGAAGCGCACTGGCTTATATTCCAAACGGTTATCTGATGAATACCATAAAGTGTGTTTCATCCACTCATCATCACGGCGACCGTATGAATAAGTTGGGTGATCAGCTGGTAATTCATAATCAACTACCGTATGCGCACCACGACATTCTTTACGCGCAGCAGCTGAAATTAATGTAGCTTTTGCAACTTCATATAAGTTTTCAACTTCAAGCGCTTCAACACGTGCAGTGTTAAATACTTTAGATTTATCTTTCAAGTGAATGTTACGCACGCGTGGTTCAAGAGCAAGAATCTCTTTAACACCTTTATCAAGCAATGCTTGAGTACGGAATACACCTGCGTGGTCTTGAACGATATCACGAATTGCATCAGCAACTTCTTGAGCATTTTCGCCAGAAGTTGATTCATCCAATTTACGTACACGAGCTAAAGTTTGCTCTAATACATTTGTTGGAAGCGGTGCATATTCATCACCATGATGCTTAGTTACGTAATCGATAATGTGCTCACCAGCAGCCTTACCAAATACAACCAAGTCAAGAAGTGAGTTAGTACCTAAACGGTTCGCACCATGTACTGATACGCATGAACACTCACCGATTGCATAGAAACCTTTTACAGGTTTAGTGTAGTTGTCTGTACCAGGCTCTGGTAAGCACACTTGACCATGCATATTCGTAGGAATACCACCCATTTGATAATGGATTGTTGGTACTACTGGAATTGGTTCTTTAGTGATGTCAACGTTTGCGAATTTTTTACCAATCTCAAATACAGATGGTAAACGCTTCATAATTGTGTCAGCACCCAAGTGAGTCATATCAAGCAAGATATAATCACCTTTTGGACCACAACCACGACCTTCTTTAATTTCTTGGTCCATAGAACGTGATACGAAGTCACGCGGAGCCAAGTCTTTTAAAGTTGGTGCATAACGTTCCATGAATGGTTCGCCGTCTTTGTTACGAAGGATCGCACCTTCACCACGACAACCTTCAGTCAACAATACGCCTGCGCCCGCAACACCTGTAGGGTGGAATTGCCAGAATTCCATATCTTGTAATGGAATACCAGCACGAGCAGCCATACCAAGACCGTCACCAGTGTTGATATAAGCATTTGTTGATGCACGGTAAACACGACCAGCACCACCAGTTGCAAATAATGTTGCTTTTGCTTGGAATACTGCAATGTTACCAGTTTCTTGGTCAATTGCAGTTACACCAAGTACATCACCCGCTTCGTTACGGATCAAATCAAGAGCGATCCACTCAACGAAGAATTGAGTACCCATTTTCACGTTGCTTTGATAAAGCGTGTGCAATAAAGCGTGACCAGTACGGTCAGCAGCTGCACAAGCACGTGGAACTGGTTTATCACCATAGTTTGCAGAGTGACCACCGAACGGACGTTGGTAAATTGTACCATCAGCGTTACGGTCAAACGGCATACCTAAGTGTTCAAGTTCATAAACAACTTTTGGCGCCTCACGACACATAAATTCGATTGCGTCTTGGTCACCTAACCAGTCAGAACCTTTTACTGTATCGTAAAAGTGGAAATGCCAGTTATCTTCTTGCATGTTACCTAACGACGCACCAATACCGCCCTGAGCAGCAACTGTATGTGAACGTGTTGGGAAAACTTTAGTAAGTACAGCAACTTTCAAACCTGCTTGAGCAAGTTGGTAAGATGCACGCATACCAGAACCACCACCACCAACGATAACAGCATCGAAAGTGAGGTTTTGAATATTTGAATAATCTTCTTTAGGGTTTATCGCGCCCATGATATCTTCCTATCAATTCGCCCAGAAAATCTGGATACCCCAGATTGCGTACACAAACACTGCAATAATGACAGCCGTAGTCAGTACAAGGCGTAAACCTTTCGCTGAAGGACCCATTTGACGAGTAGTGACATAGTCAGTAAAAACCTGCCACATACCAATCCATGCGTGTGCGATAAGCGACAAAATTGCCAATAAAGAGAAAATCTTCATTGGTAATGTCATCATGAAGCCAGCCCATTGTTGATAGTCAAATCCGCCTTTGCAGAGGATCCAACCAAAAAGAACAACAGTATAAGCTGCCAATACCACAGCACTTACACGCTGGATAAACCAATCACGAGAACCTGAACCTGTTAAACCTGTAGCACTTTTCATTAGAACATAATCCATACAAAGGCTGCGATAATGGCTACCACAGATAAGATCAATGAAATTGTCGCTGCAATACGACCGCTTTGCAGTTCTTCAGCAAAACCTAGATCTGCAAGCAAATGCTTAACCCCAGCAATAAAGTGGAAAATCAAGCCGGCTACAAATACCCACACAACAAAACGTACGAGGATATTTCCAAAAACGACATTTTTAACGTAGTCAAATCCTTCTGGTGAAGATAATGATTTATCTAGAATCCATAAGAGAACTGGTACTAATAAGAAAACGATGACACCTGATAAACGGTGTAAAATTGATGCAATAGCCACGGGTGAGCGTAAATTTACCGCTAACACCTGACCCATGGACAAATTGACAGGTCTGTTGCTTTTCACAGCGGGCATCCTGTAGGTAGAAACTCCGACCGGAGTTTGTTGAATTAATTCCAAGGAAAGCTGGCATTGTTAGGCAAGCACAGCTCATGCCTAACCTATAAACGACACTGAATTATAAAACGCGAAATATCAAAATACAAACAATCGACTTTAGCTTTTCCGCAAAAACTCATCAAATAAGAATCATTCACATAGCCAAACAGCATCCTTTCCTATCCCGAAGTTAAGATTAAACAAAACATGTGCTTGTTTAATCTCATCTTTTATAAAAAATTGCTTTTCTACAGTTTTATTTAAAATAAGTGCATTTTAGACTAAAGATAAAGTTAATAAATCATCAACTCAAGACAAAAATATAAATAAAACTGCTTCTTACTTGCTAATTTTATTCAGTTTTATCTATAAAGAGGGTTTATCCGTATTTATATCAAAAGAAATAAAGTGCTACTTGACTGTTAACAATGATCACTATTTTTACAAAAAATGAGTTTTAATTTTTTCTAGACTGTTCAATGAGCTATTTTTTAAACAATTAAACTTAAAAAAAAGACAACTTTTGGAATTATCAAATAGTGATAATGTGGCGATTTTTGAATCAAAATTTAAAATTACAGCCTGAGTTTTATGATTTTTTTAATCGGATTGGCATTTTATAACGTTACCCTATTCTTAATTTTTATTTAAAAATTTGCTTACAATTGTACTCACGCTTCATTTTTTTTCTGCACGTTCTTCTTGAATTGACTTATGATACCATCCCGATGCAGTGATTTTACTGACTTTTTTTGCTCGGGTCTTGATGACTAACTCTCTGTGGGAACGTCATTTTTTATCCATAAGTATAATTGACAAAATTTCAGTACTCACTAATCTTATAGCAAATTTTGACACCGTCTGATTCGCACATGAGAAAATTAGGATTTCGAGTCAGATAATCATTCACCAGGACAGGAGATCTATTGAATGTCTGAAGCAACTGGCAAAAAAGCCGTATTACATCTTGATGGCAAAGAAATTGAATTACCAATTTACAGTGGCACATTAGGTCCCGATGTAATCGACGTTAAAGATGTATTGGCCTCAGGTCACTTTACTTTTGATCCTGGTTTTATGGCGACAGCTTCATGCGAGTCTAAAATCACATTTATCGATGGTGACAAAGGTATTTTATTACACCGCGGTTACCCGATTGACCAGTTAGCGACTCAAGCAGACTACCTTGAAACTTGTTATTTATTATTAAATGGCGAGTTACCAACTGCTGAACAAAAAGTTGAGTTCGATGCGAAAGTTCGTGCTCATACTATGGTTCATGATCAAGTTAGCCGTTTCTTCAATGGTTTCCGTCGTGATGCTCACCCTATGGCAATCATGGTTGGTGTAGTAGGCGCATTATCTGCTTTCTATCACAACAACCTTGACATTGAAGACATCAACCACCGCGAAATTACTGCGATTCGTTTGATTGCTAAAATTCCAACGCTTGCTGCTTGGAGCTACAAATATACTGTAGGTCAGCCATTCATCTATCCACGTAATGACTTAAATTACGCGGAAAACTTCTTACACATGATGTTTGCAACTCCTGCAGACCGTGACTACAAAGTAAACCCTGTTCTTGCTCGTGCAATGGATCGTATCTTTACGCTTCACGCTGACCACGAACAAAACGCGTCTACTTCTACAGTTCGTCTTGCTGGTTCTACTGGTGCGAATCCATATGCGTGTATCTCTGCTGGTATCTCTGCTCTTTGGGGTCCTGCACACGGTGGTGCGAACGAAGCAGTTCTTAAAATGCTTGATGAAATCGGTAGCGTTGAAAATGTTGCTGAGTTCATGGAAAAAGTTAAACGCAAAGAAGTTAAACTTATGGGCTTCGGTCACCGCGTTTACAAAAACTTCGATCCACGTGCTAAAGTGATGAAGCAAACTTGTGACGAAGTTCTTGAAGCATTAGGTATCAATGATCCTCAATTAGCGCTTGCTATGGAACTTGAACGTATTGCATTGAACGACCCGTACTTTGTTGAACGTAAACTTTACCCTAACGTAGACTTCTACTCTGGTATCATCCTTAAAGCGATTGGTATCCCAACAGAAATGTTTACCGTTATCTTCGCTCTTGCACGTACAGTTGGCTGGATCAGTCACTGGTTAGAAATGCACAGCGGTCCTTACAAAATTGGTCGTCCTCGTCAGCTTTACACTGGTGAAGTGCAACGTGACATCAAGCGTTAATATTCGAAAGAACATTAATGTAAAAAAGCTGCCTAATGGCAGCTTTTTTTATAAATAAGTTTTTAAAAGTTATTCTTCTTCAAACATATTTAATAAGTGATGACTAATAC
Source organism: Acinetobacter sp. OYA S30 (assembly GCF_033599315.1). Taxonomy (NCBI): domain Bacteria; kingdom Pseudomonadati; phylum Pseudomonadota; class Gammaproteobacteria; order Moraxellales; family Moraxellaceae; genus Acinetobacter; species Acinetobacter sp. OYA S30. Next base: position 42,031 of record NZ_JAWVAV010000020.1, on the reverse strand, counting down.
CATCAGCTCTTAACCAAGCCAACTCATAACTCGCTTTAGCCAAAGCTAAAATACGTCTTTCAAACTCAGTCCATACTTCTTTAACTTGCGCTTCTGAAATCCCCAAACCACTCTCATGAGCTAAATGCTTATTCTTTTCACATATTTTTAAGGCATGGTAGAGTTTACGCCCTTTACTCGCCCCTTCCATTAACCTGACACGTTTACCTAATATAAATCCTTCTACATGCTGTAGATTCGCCTGCGGCAACATAGGTACCAAAATCTGATCCAATTGATCATCTAAACGCTTCCAGACAGCTAAACGCTGCTCTGCCGTATAGGTATTCCATTGAATTACTTCATGGTTAAAGCGGCGACAACCACGACACACCTGATCACCAAAAACTGTTGAACAACGCCCTGCACATGGGGTGAGAGAGAGCATTCGATGATCACTACTCAAAACAGACTCCTTAAATAAACCATATACTTTTTATGGTTTTCTCGCTTATTACGAATTTTCGCGCTAAAATATGCGCCTTAAATTTCTATCTTAATACATTTGGAGTTTTCCATGAACGCTACTGTAGAACAGCTTGCACCTGTAGAACAGCAAGCGACCGCGGGTTGGGTTGTTGCAGCACTATATCAATTTAAAGAAGTTCAAGATCCAGCTGATCTTCAACAACGTCTTTTAGACTTAGTGAAAACAATTAACCTTTGCGGAACTCTGATTGTAGCAGGTGAAGGAATTAATGGTACTGTTGCTGGGGACCGTGAAGCAATTGATACAATTCATCAATTTTTGTTAAACGAAGGTTTTAACGCTATGGAATATAAAGAATCCCATAGTTCTGACAAACCTTTCCGTAAAATGAAAATCAAGCTTAAAAAAGAAATCGTGACTTTAGGCGTTGAAGTAAAACCTCGTGATTTAGTGGGTCACTATCTTGATCCTAAAGAATGGAATGAGCTTATTGCACGTGATGATGTGATTCTAATCGACACACGTAATGATTATGAATATAAAGCCGGAACTTTCAAAGGTGCGATTGATCCAAAAACAGAAACTTTCCGCGAATTTCCTGAATATGTAAAAAAAGAGTTAGAACAACATAAAGATAAGAAAATCGCGATGTTCTGTACGGGCGGTATTCGCTGCGAAAAATCAACTTCTTTACTTCTTCAAGAAGGCTTTAAAGAGGTTTACCATCTTAAAGGCGGTATTCTTAAATATTTAGAAGAAACTCCTCCTGATGAAAGCCTTTGGGAAGGTGAATGTTTCGTATTTGATGGACGTACTGCTGTAACTCATGGTGTTGAAGAAGGTGCAAATATTAAATGTCATGCTTGTGGCTGGCCGTTAACTCCTGAAGAGTCTGCGCTACCAAGCTATGAACATGGTGTTTCTTGCTTGTACTGTATTGATAAAACCACTGAAAAACAAAAAGCTGGTTTCCGTATGCGCCAATCACAAATTGCTGCCGCTAAACGTAAACGTTTATAAGATTTAAAAGAATTTTTCAAAAGGCATTTAGTTTTCTAGATGCCTTTTTTAATTCATATAAATAAATTCTGACAATAAAAAACGCCCTAGAAAGGACGTTATTTATTAATTCTTCTAATAAATTAATTTGGAGTATGGTACATCAAATATAACTCATTCAAATTATCTGGGATTTCTTCTGCCAGTTCATCCATTAACTGTCCATTGCGACGGAAAGATTCCATCTGTGGATCTTCTTCATCAATTCCGCTAAAAACCATGATTGGTAAAGTCAAATCAACCAATTGTTCTTCATACTCAGGGGCAAACCAAGCCTCTTCGTTTAAGAACATTGCATCAACAAACCCTACACTCCAATCGCCTAGGCTTGATTCAACGTCAGCTTCTTCAACTTCAAATGGAAATTCAATCCCATTTTCATTAGCTAAATCTTGACGAATCGACTCTAGCCAAACCTTGATTTGTTGAATAATTTCAGCCGGAACCTTTTTCTGGTTACCTTCGAACAATTCATCTAACCAACGGTCAAACTGAGGGCCTACTGCAATTGCACACAAAAATCCATGAGTTGCAGCAAAGTCTAGACCATACTCATTGTGGTCTCCATCTAGATATTCACTTAATTGGTCTAAATCTAATGCACTCATTGTGTGTTACCTGACTTTAAAAAGAAATTGACGATAGCATAGCACTTAAGCTGACGATGCCCTATTTAGTTTTGATTAGTCTTCGTCATCAAGATCATCATCGTCTAAATCATAATCGAAATCTTTTAACTCACGCTCTAAACGGCGCTGTGCCAATAGATCATCAATTAATCTACGTTTTTCCAACGATTCTTTTGCACTGATTTTGCCTGATGACTCATCAAAACCGACATCATCATCATCGCCGTAGTTATCATCTAGTTCAAAATCTGTAGAAGACACTAAAACTACCTCATAATGAAAAAATGTGAATGGGTCTAGCCGCTATTTATCTGTCTTACTTTTCCTTGTCAAGTTTTATTTATATTTTTTTCATTTAATTGCTCATTTGTACTTTTTTTCACCCAAAAAATTGTGTATTTATAAAACAGAACAATCTTTTGATAAGCGAAGATTTCTACAAATTTTTCTATGATTTAACCTTGAAAAAAATGATTTTAGCCCAATATTCAAAAAATAGTCGTGAATTCAAAGATATTTTTTATTTAACGGTCACCGATCAAAGCCCAAACATTTCAAGCAAATTGTGCTATCATGCACGGTTTTTCACTGCCACAGATTCAACAAAGAGTAAGCAAAGATGAGCGATATGCATTCCCCTACTTCTCAAGTAGCGGCTCTGATTAGCCGAGGCAAAGAACAAGGTTACTTAACTTACGCTGAGGTTAACGATCATCTGCCGGACTCGATTACTGAAAGCGAACAGATTGAAGACATCATCCAGATGCTTCAAGACGTTGGTATTCCTGTACACGAGCGTGCACCTGAATCTGACGATACCATGTTCGGCGAATCAGCTGATGCAACTGATGAAGTTGCTGAAGAAGAAGCTGCTGCCGTACTTGCATCTGTTGAAAATGAGCCTGGACGTACGACAGACCCTGTACGTATGTACATGCGTGAAATGGGTACAGTAGAACTGTTAACCCGTGAAGGTGAAATCAGCATTGCTAAACGTATTGAAGAAGGCATTCGTGATGTCTTGAACTCAATCGCTTACTGGCCAAATGCTGTTGAAGTTGTATTAAAAGAATATAATGATTTTTTAACTGGCGAACGCCGTCTTGCCGATATCTTATCTGGTTATTTAGACCCTGAAACTGATGAAGATATTCCTGAAGTTTTAGAAGACGTTGAAGAACTTGAGGAAGAAGACGAATCATCTACAAAGTCAACGAAAGAAGTTAAGCTTGATGATGACGATGAAGAAGAAGAGTCTGAAGGTGATGATGATTCTGAAGGTGATTCAGGTCCAGACCCTGAAGTTGCAAAAGTTCGTTTTGCTGAATTAGAAGCTGCATGGGCTCAAACTAAAGCTGTCATCGAAAAACATGGCCGTAATAGCCCTGAAGCAAATGAAGCTCTTGAGTCTTTAGCAACTGTATTTATGATGTTTAAATTTACTCCACGTTTATTTGACATCATTTCAGAAATGATTCGCGGAACTCATGAACAAATTCGTGCCAATGAACGTGAAATTATGCGTTATGCAGTACGTCGTGGCCGTATGGACCGTAACCAGTTCCGTACATCTTTCCCGAAACAGGAATCTAATCCTGCTTGGTTAGATGAACAAATTGCTAAAGCTCCAGCTGAAATCAAGGCTCACTTGGAAAAAGTTCGTCCTGATGTTTTAGCCTTCCAGCAAAAAATTGCAGATATCGAAAAAGAGCTTGGCCTAAACGTTAGTGAAATTAAAGATATTTCTAAACGTATGGCAATTGGTGAAGCCAAAGCTCGTCGTGCGAAAAAAGAAATGGTAGAGGCCAACCTTCGTTTGGTAATTTCGATTGCGAAAAAATATACCAACCGTGGTTTACAGTTCCTTGACTTGATTCAAGAAGGGAACATTGGTTTGATGAAAGCCGTAGACAAGTTTGAATACCGTCGTGGTTATAAATTCTCGACTTATGCGACTTGGTGGATTCGTCAGGCAATTACCCGTTCTATTGCCGATCAGGCTCGTACAATTCGTATTCCTGTACACATGATTGAAACGATTAACAAAATTAACCGTGTATCGCGTCAATTATTACAGGAAATGGGCCGTGAACCTACTCCTGAAGAGTTAGGCGAACGCTTAGAAATGGATGAGGTTAAAGTTCGTAAGGTTCTTAAAATTGCGAAAGAGCCAATTTCAATGGAAACTCCAATCGGTGATGATGAAGATTCGCATCTTGGGGATTTTATTGAAGACCAGAACATCACTTCTCCAATTGATGCTGCGACTTCAGAAGGCTTAAAAGAAGCAACTCGTGAAGTTTTAGAAAACTTAACTGAACGTGAAGCAAAAGTATTGAAGATGCGTTTTGGTATTGATATGCCAACCGATCATACTTTAGAAGAAGTAGGTAAGCAGTTTGATGTAACACGTGAGCGTATTCGTCAGATTGAAGCGAAAGCATTGCGTAAATTACGTCACCCTTCTCGTTCTGAACACTTGCGTTCTTTCCTAGAGAATGACTAATTTTTGAAATCTTGAAATTTCGAGACTAGTCCCCATTTAATAGAAAGAGCTATAAACGCCTGCGATGATGCAGGCGTTTCACATGATGAGGTTACTTATGTTAGACCGCACTCCATCTCGCGAACTCCGTGAAGACCTTTGGGTATTTCCAATGGACTATCCAATTAAACTCATTGGCGATGCGGGTGAAGAATTACGTATAGCTGTCGTTGATATTCTAGTGAAACATTTTCCTGACTTTGACCAAACAACGTTAAAAGTACAAGAATCACGTACAGGCAAATACCATTCATTAACCGCGCAATTACGCTTTGATGAATTGGAACAAGTGCATGCTTTGTATGCAGACTTGGCTGCTTGTCCGCAAATAAGAACTGCGCTTTAATTTTTAAATGCCATGACAAATTTAATGTCATGGCATTTTTATTTATACCAATCTTTATAGAAATAATTACAAATATTTAGAACCGTTTAGGCAAAATACTTTAAACTCATCAAAAGCATACTCTCATAATTTAAAGTTGAGAGACTTCCCTTCTGTTAAGTACCATGCACAGGAAAATGTTTAATGAGCCTTGATAAACCCACTTTGATTATTCGTCAGTGGAACGATTTACAAGATTATCAAAGCAAATTCGAATCGATGAAGAACCTGACCAATCAACGTGATGAAAATACAGCAGACGAGCTGTGGTTACTCCAGCATCACGAAGTACTAACTCAAGGTCAGGCAGGAAAACCAGAACATATTCTGATTCCATCAAACATTCCTGTGGTACAAACTGACCGTGGTGGACAAGTGACATGGCATGGTCCTGGTCAACTCGTCGCTTACTTTATGTTTGACCTTAATCGACTGAAATGGAATGTACGCACATTGGTCAGTTTTGCTGAACAATTTATGATAGATGTTTTAAAGAAATATAACATTGAAGCATATGCAAAACCTGATGCACCAGGCGTTTATGTGGATGGCAGAAAGATTGGTTCATTAGGCTTCAAAATTCGCCGTGGACGTAGTTATCACGGTTTAGCCCTAAACTTGGACTGTGCTCTAACTGGTTTTCAAACCATCAACCCATGTGGTTATGCAGGGCTAGAAATGGTCCGCATACAAGATTTAGTGACTCCATATCCATCATTTGAACAACTTTGTCAGGACTTTATTGAGTATATTAAAGCTACTGGGTACTTTAATGACCCAGAAGTCAAAATTGAATAAATGATTTTGAGATGGAATAAAAATATATTAGAGTAATTACTCTAAATTTGCTTTTGCATAATTTTAAGAAGGGATAGCAAGTGATTTCGACAAAAGCTGTAAAGCCCACTCTGCAACTTGCCTACGTTAAGCTCATGATGGACGTTGTTGGTCGAGGCTTAGTCATGGCGAGTCAAGTAGATAGTGAAATACAAGAGGAAGTGTCTAAATTTCCTGTTCACTTTGTACTTTCAATGAATGTCTTCCCAAATGGACCAGCATTTTTTGCACGAGTGACAGAAGATAAACAATTAGAACTGCTAAAAAGAGCGGAAAAAAAGCCTGACTTAACCATTACGTTTAAGCATGTAACTCATGCTTTTTTGGTTTTCTCTTTTCAGGAAAGTACTGCTCAAGCCTTTGCAAATGATCGCATGATTGCTGATGGCGATGTATCCGCAGCAATTCGTTTAGTCCGCTGCCTCAATAAAATGGAGTCTCTCATTTTACCGAAATTGGTGGCTTCACTCGCTGTTAAAGAATACCCAACTGAACTTACCCTAAAAGAAAAATTCAACCAAGCTGCAAATATTTATTTAAAAGTAGCTAAGTCTTACTTCAAGCGGAGCGCATAACATGGCTAAACCATATTACGAATTCTTTTGTCCTGTAAAAGTCATTGCCGGTAATGCTGCTTTAGAACATATTCCGTTTGAACTTGCGACTTTAGGTGCAAAACGCCCTCTTATCATTACCGATAAAGGTGTTCGTGCAAATGGCTTGTTAAACCCTATTGAAGCTGCTTTTAGCACAACTGATGCAGTCATTGGTCATGTTTTTGATGATGTTCCACCAGACTCAAGTCTTGAAGTTGTTCGACTTGCCGCGGAAGCTTATCGCACAAATAAATGTGATGCGATTATTGCTGTGGGTGGTGGTTCTGTTATCGATACCTCTAAAGCAACTAACATTTTAGTATCAGAAGGTGGAGATGATCTTCTTCAATATTCTGGTGCACACAACCTACCAAAACCATTAAAACCATTTTTCGTCATCCCGACTACATCAGGTACGGGATCTGAAGTGACCATGGTTGCTGTTGTGTCTGATACACAAAAGAATGTTAAATTGGCATTTGCTTCATATTACTTAATGCCACATGCTGCGATTTTAGATCCACGCATGACATTAACTTTACCACCTCACTTAACTGCAATGACGGGTATGGATGCGTTAACACATTGTGTTGAAGCATACACCTGTATGGCAGCCAACCCACTCAGCGATGCCTATGCAAGTGCAGGTATTAAAAAGATTAGCGAAAATCTATTTAATGTCTTAGAAAATCCAAATGACTCACAAGGTCGTTTAGAACTCGCCCAAGCTTCTACAATGGCAGGTATCGCATTCTCTAACTCGATGGTAGGCCTTGTACACTCATTAGGACATGCATTAGGTGCAGTTGCTCACCTGCCCCACGGGCTGTGCATGAACTTATTCTTACCTTATGTGCTTGAGTACAATAAACAAGTCAATGGTCAGAAAATTGGCGAGTTGCTATTACCACTTGCAGGTGCCGATATTTATGCCCAGACTCCTGCTACTCAGCGTGCAGACAGAGCAATCGCAACTATTTTAGCAATGCGTGATCGTTTATTTAGCTTAACCAAATTACCACGTACCTTACGTGAAACAGGTAAAGTTACTGAAGCACAGCTTGATGAAGTGGCAGAGAAAGCACTAAATGATGGCTCAATTATTTATAATCCTAAAGAAGCAAGCTTAAAAGATCTAAGAGAGATCTTACAAAAAGCTTGGTAAGTTAAGATTTAGATATCTAAAGCAAAAAGCTAAAGGTCTGATTTTTATGATAAATCAGACCTTTTTTATATCTATGAATTTTTATTCATCATTTTCTTTGGAAATATGGCAAAAAATTTGCTAAAAAATCCACGAAAGTACTGACAATTTGCATCAATTTAGGATAGATTGGCGCACTTTATCTTTTATGTAGGGGGGATCGTTCGTCTCAAACGATCCTTAACACCAAGCTGATCCTTGATCAACGATTATGAGGATAACGCCGTTGACAAACTTATCTGGGACTAAACCAACAGCTAAACTTCAAAAGAATCTTGTGCTTTGGCACATCATTATTATTGGTTTAGCTTATATTCAGCCATTAACTTTATTTGATACTTTTGGTTTAGTATCAGAACGAAGTGGTGGTCATGTACCTACTTCTTATATCTTTTCCTTAGTTGCAATTTTATTGACGTCGATCAGTTATGGACACATGATCAAACGCTATCCTTCTTCAGGATCAGCATATACCTACGCCCAAAAGTCAATTCACCCTAATGTTGGTTTTATGGTGGGTTGGTCATCTTGGCTAGACTATTTACTTTCACCACTCGTCAATATCATTTTGGCCGATATTTATTTAAGAGCTTTGTTTCCAGAAGTAAATAATTGGCTATGGGTTATTGGCCTAACTGCATTAATGACTGTGATTAACTTATTTGGCGCACGCTTTGTCGCGCGTTTTAACAGTACAATTGTGGTTATTCAACTTGGTGTTATTTTTTACTTTGTTTATCAAGTATATATTCTCCTTACCCAAGGCGTATATGCTGATGGTACGCTTAATCCCGATAAAGCCGAATTATGGTCATTAACTCCTTTTTGGAATGATATGACTTCTATTAGTGCTTTGATTGGTGGTGCAACAGTACTGTGCTTTTCTTTTACAGGTTTTGATGCTTTATCTTCACTTGCAGAAGAAACTAAAGATGCTGAAAAAACGCTTCCAAAAGCGATTTTCTCAACAGCATTGCTTGCAGGTATTATTTTTATCGTAAGCACTTACTTTATACAGTTGTATTTCCCTAGCAACCCAAACATCTATTTTAAACCGTTAGATGAATCACAACCTGTTATGGTTGCAGCAATTGGCAGCATTGCATTTAAAACATTAGTTTTATATTTTGCTGTAGTTGCAGTAATGGCATCCGGTATTTCAGCACATGCTGGTGTATCTCGCTTAATGTATGTAATGGGTCGTGATGGGGTTATCAATAAAAAGTTGTTTGGTCATATTAGCCCAAGATTGCATACTCCGACTTACAACATTCTTATTGTTGGTGTGGTTGCATTATCTGCTGGCTTTTTAGACCTTGAACATATTGTTAACTTAATTAGTTTCGGGGCCTTAACTGCTTTTAGTTTTGTAAACTTCTCGGTGATTTCGCGCTACGCGCTGAGAGATGGTAAAAACAAATCTATCAAAGATATTATTAATTACATTATTGTACCAACGCTTGGCTTTGCTAGTGTGTTCTTAATGTGGTTAGAAATTGACAAGCTTGCTTTGCAAATTGGCTTAGCTTGGGCAGTGTTTGGGGTAGGTTATCTTGCCTATAAAACCAAAGGCTTTAAATATAATGCTCCTCAACATAATGAGCATGAATAACAAAAAAGGCGCTTAAAAGCGCCTTTTTTTATGGACTCATTAACCATATATTTTATTTACAATGGCTTGTACACGTTTTGCATAAACTTTAGCTGTTTCCAAATCCCCTGTTGGGACTTCATCTACACTTGCATCCGAAGGTGATTGAACTAAAAGCCCTACCGAACCGCCTAAGTTGTTTACATCTTCACGTGTTGCATCTTTAGTATTCGCTGGCAATAAGCCCAGACTCACCCAAATGCCACCATGCTGTGATGCTAAAGTTTGCAGCTGGATAAGCGTAACTTGTTTATCCCCATTTAAACTTGCACTATTCGTAAAGCCTGCAAATACTTTATCTTGCCAACCACGTGTGAACCAAACTTTTGAAGTGGCATCAGCAAATTTTTTAAATTGCCATGGTGCTGTACCCATATAGGTCGGCGCACCAAACACAATACCTTTTGCATTATTCAATGTTTCCCAATCTTGCTCAGTGATATTACCTTCCTGATCAATCTGGATAAGTTGAGCATTAATTTCATTAGCAAAAGTTTCAGCCACTACTTTAGTGTGGCCATAACCTGAGAAATATACAACCGCAATATTAGAATTAGACATGGAAGAAAACCTATGTTTTATTAAATTCCATTTAATGATATATTTTAGATACTAGGTGTCAATTAGTTACCATTTGGTAACTATCCTATTTTTTTAGAAAAGAGAGGGTAAATTAGATGAATGAATGTCTAAAATATAATATTTTTCAACAACATTGCCCTGCTCGACTGTTTTTTGAAAAAATTGCAGACAAATGGGTTTTACTCATCTTAAATATTCTTGAGCATGAAACTCAGCACTTCAACTTACTTAAAAAAAATATTGAAGGGATTTCACCTAAGGTCTTGTCTCAGAAGTTAAAAATGTTAGAGAGAGACGGTTTTATCGAACGAAAAATTCAGGATACTTCCCCTATTCGTGTCGATTATTCCCTCACGCCACTTGGGCAAAATGTAGCTGCTATGGCGTATCAGTTAAAAGAGTGGGCTGAAACTAATATTGAGCAAGTTTTAGCAGCTCAAATCATGTATGACGAAAAAATACTAGAACAAGCTTGAATAAAAATAAGGCCACTAAGGGCCTTATTTTTATTTAGTACTTAAGAAATTAACCTAATTTTTTAAAGCCTTGCTGACGCCATGCTTCATATACAATTACGGCAGTTGCATTAGATAAGTTTAAACTTCTTGAGTTTTCTGCCATTGGTAAACGAATCCATTGTTCTTGAGGGAACATCAGACGAACATGTTCAGGCAAGCCGCGTGTTTCTGGCCCCATCAATAAAGCCACGGGTCTATTTAAATCAACTGTATGAGGCGTAGCAGAACCTTTCGTAGTTAAAGGAAAAATATGCTCAACACCTTTTGCTTTTAAGTCCGCAAGACAAAGCTCTATGTTGTCCCAAATTTGCATTCTTGCCCATTCATGATAATCAAGCCCTGCACGTTTAAGCTTTTTATCATCCAGTTCAAAGCCTAAAGGCTTAACTAAATGCAATTGAGCGCCTGTATTCGCGCATAGACGAATAATATTACCTGTATTAGCAGGAATCTCAGGCTCGTATAGAACAACATGAATCACTTAATTACTCACTTAAATTACTTATTGGTTAGCTCAGGCAATAATTACATCTCTTTTGCAGATATCAATAAGCCGACTAATTCCACTGTAACTGTTCACGCAAACGTACAACCTCACCAATAATTGTGAGTGTCGGCGCATGAATTTGATGTTCTGTCACTTTAGATGCAATATCAGCAAGTGACCCCACCACAACCTTCTGTTCAGGTGTCGTACCCTTTGAAATTAACGCAACTGGCATATCTGGACGTTGTCCATGCGCAATCAGCTGTTCACAAATACGCTCTAATCCCACCAACCCCATATACAGTACTAATGTCTGGTTTTCGTATACCAGTTCGTTCCACGGTAACTCAGGAGAACCTTCTTTTAGATGGCCTGTAAGAAAGCGGACACTCTGGGCATAATCACGATGGGTAAGCGGAATACCTGCATAAGCTGAACACCCTGACGCAGCAGTAATACCGGGAACAACTTGAAATGGGACGCCAGCTTGGAATAACTCTTGGATCTCTTCGCCACCACGGCCAAAAATAAAAGGGTCTCCCCCTTTTAAACGACAAACACGTTTACCTTTTTTCGCGTAGTCAACCAATAATGCATTAATACCTTCTTGAGGAACACTATGGTTAGAACGCGCTTTACCAACATATATTTTTGTTGCGTCTCGACGACACAATTCTAAAATAGGTGCAGAAACAAGGCGGTCATAAATGACCACATCAGCTTGCTGCATTAAACGTAAAGCTTTTAAAGTAATGAGTTCAGGATCACCAGGACCTGCACCCACCAAATAAACCTCGCCTTTAGGTGCTTTCCACTCCTGCAGTGCTTGTTCAAGCATGCTATCGGCAACATCTAGATTGTCATTAAAAACTTGTTCTTTTAAGGGGCTCGCATACAAGTTTTCCCAAAATATACGGCGCTCATCTGGATTAGAAATTTTTTCTTTAACCTGATTGCGCCATTTTCCTGAAAACTCAGCTAACTTGCCCATGCCATGTGGAATAGAGGTTTCTAACTGTGTACGGATTTGACGAGATAGAACAGGAGATGTTCCATTTGAGGCCACAGAAACAATTAATGGAGATCGATCAATAATCGCAGGCACCATAAAACGACAATGTGGAATATCATCGACGCTATTTACAAGTAAATTGCGCGCTTCACACTGCTCAAAAACTGTTTTATTTACTTCTGCATCATTGGTCGCTGCAATAACTAAACGATAGGGTGTACTTAAAAATTTTTCAGCAAAAGCTTCAATAAACGGCTCGCCGCCTGTTGTTTTAATTAATTGCAGAAGCTGATCTTCAATTGCAGGAGCAACAACATCAATTATTGCTCCTGCTTTAGCTAATAAAGTTGCCTTGCGTAAAGCAATATGCCCTCCGCCCACAATCAGACAACGTTGCTGCTGCAACTTCAAAGAGATTGGAAAAATATCCACCTTAAACCTCTACATCAATCATCTGACTATGTTTAAGCAAAAACCGTGCACAATTTAGATGCAAAGCTTAATCAATAAACGTTACACCACCCATATATGGGCGTAATACTTCTGGAATCTCAATTGAACCGTCTTTGCGTTGGTAGTTTTCCATTACTGCAAGTAAAGTACGCCCTACAGCAAGGCCTGAACCATTTAGAGTGTGCACCAATTCGGTCTTCTTCTGATCCATACGGTAGCGTGCTTTCATACGACGTGCCTGGAAATCACCCATATTAGAGCAGCTTGAAATTTCACGGTAAGTATTTTGACTTGGAACCCAAACTTCTAAATCATAAGTTTTAGTCGCACCGAAGCCCATATCACCACCACAGAGCAAAATTTTGCGGTAAGGCAAACCAAGTGCCTGTAGAATGCCCTCAGCATGTGCAGTAAGCTCTTCAAGTGCCTGCATAGATGTTTCAGGCTTAACGATTTGCACCATTTCAACTTTATCAAATTGGTGCTGACGAATTAAACCACGTGTATCACGACCATAAGAACCTGCTTCACTACGGAAACATGGTGTATGGGCCGCATATTTTAATGGTAAACGGTCTGCATCAATAATTTCATCACGGACAAAGTTAGTGACTGGAACTTCTGCTGTAGGGATGAGGTAGTATTCTTTTTCACCTTGAAGTTTAAATAGATCTTCTTCAAATTTTGGTAACTGACCTGTCCCACGTAATGAATCAGCATTTACCAAATAAGGCACATAAGCTTCGGTATAACCATTCTTTAAAGTATGGGTATCGAGCATGAACTGAGTTAAAGCACGTTGTAGACGAGCTAAAGGTCCCTTCAACACACTAAAACGTGAGCCTGTGAGTTTAGTGGCAGTTTCAAACTCTAGTCCGCCCATCCACTCACCTAAATCAGTATGATCTTTGATTTCAAAATCGAACTGACGAGGTGTACCCCATTTTGAGATTTCAACGTTATCATTTTCATCTTTACCAGCTGGTACAGATTCGTCCGGCAAGTTAGGAATGCTAAGCGCTTTTTGCTCAATCTCGTTTTGTAGCTCTGATAAAGCAACTTCGGCAGCTTTAATTTCATCACCAATGGCTTGCATACGTGCCATGATTTCAGAAGCATCACCACCGGATTTTTTAATCTGACCCACTTGTTTAGCACCGGCATTTCGCTCTGCCTGTAACTTTTCAGTTTTTGATTGCAAGTCTTTACGGCGAGTCTCTAAAGATGCCCATTCTTGAACATCTAACTGAACACCACGTTTTGCCAAAGCTGCATTAACGACTTCAATATTATTTCTGAGTAACTTAGGGTCGATCATAATCAATCATAATATGGGTAAAAAACTGGCTATAGTGTAAGCCCTTAACACTAAAAAATATAGTGATCATCTTCATAACGAATAGCTTTCACACAATTCTTAGAATAGATCTTATATTTTATAAGTTATAGTTCGGTACACTCGGTAAATACTCAGGTTTAATATATTTAGCTGCTTCAAAATATGGCAAGGTTAATTCAGACATACCTTCTGCATAAGAAGCTAATTCATAAATTGGATAGACAAAAACAATCCCATTTGCACCATAGTAGAAATTATCACTTAATTGCAGTTTTTCGCGGCTAATATTGTGCTCTTGAAGCCAATTAGTATTTGCATCAAAAAGTGCATCAACCAACTGTTTTTCAACATCTGGCTTAATAAGTTCTTCAACGGTAATGTGCTTTTTATTTAGCAAGTCAAAATTTACAAACTCTTGATGTGACATACCATGTGCTGCCCCCGCAGAGTATGAATATGTCTGGAATGCAAAGGTTGCAAGGTTATAATTTTGCCCTAAATAACGGACATAGATGGCACTCTGACTTGAGCTCGGCTCCCCTTCCGGTACCTCAACAGGTTTATCAGCCAAATTTGCAAAAGCATTCGGGTCTGCTTTTTTTATACGGTTCGTAAAATAATCATTAATCCATTTTTGATTGGTTTGTACGGTCTGAAAATCATATTCAGTGCAGCCGTCTTCAAGACAAACTTTAGGTTTTGGCAGCTTTACAGGAACAACTTTTGCTTGAATGACAGGGACTTCAGCTTGCTTTTGCTCTTTTACTGAAGCACTAGAAGCCGGTTGTTCATCTTTAGCTGTAGATTTTGGCTGACAACCGCTCACCGCAACCATGGCAGCTAACATTGGAAGAATGAAAATAGTTTTTTTATCGTAAAGTTGCATGTTAATCCCCGTAAACTCACTCCTACCACTATACAAAGCGTAAGTTTAAGACGGGGTTAAAAAATGTATCTAGGCTTGATATATAAAAAGAAAGCCATCGTAAAGATGGCTTTCTAAATAATCAGACTTATTGATCAATAATATCGGTACCTTTCGGAGGCGTAAAATTGAAGGTTGAAGCCGGAATTGAGGCATTTACTTTAACATTCTTGAAACGAACATAAGTCGTTTGACCTAAAGAATCTTGTAATACCATGAGTGTAGGTGCTTTGTTGGCACCAAAACTAATCGTTAAGCTTTGGAAAGCTCCATCTTCTTTTTTAGGGAATAAAGTGAAATATAACTTAGATTTATCTGGCTGAGTTACCCGGTAAGACTTCATGATTTGGTTAGTATTACCAGAGAGTAATAAAGCAGGTGTATCAGCGACCTGATCATCTAGGCTTTGGCGCACAGCCTGTTGTAGATCAGGGTCATAAATCCAGACTGTTTTTCCACTTGTTACAATAGTTTGCTTAGAGGGACTTACAGTTTCCCAATAAAATTTCCCCGGACGTTCAACTTTCATTGAACCTTTAAATGTCTGGTTCATATGCTGAGCACTTAAGCCTTTTTTCTGTGCTACAGTTTTTGTATTCGCTTTCGTTGTTTGTTCAAAATCGGCAGTCAAACGCTGTAAGCCTGATAACTGATTTACCAGGTTCCCAATTGCCTGTTGCTCCGGTGCTGCTACGGGTGCAGCGAACGCTGTAGTACTCATTACAGGAGCAAGCACTGAGGCGCTGAGTGTAATAGCACACATGGTTTTACGAAGCATATTCATGTCATCACCTTTTTAGTTGCTGTAAGATAACTTGCTAGCCTTTCAATTAATCCAGCTATACAAGCTCTTCATTCAAGACTTATATTAACCGACAAACTTTGTGCTAATCATTGAGAAAATAAGATATTTTGTTATGTTATTCATGTTGTTTGTAGAATTTCATTCATCATCATGAAGACAATATTGATGTATTTCCATAAAAAAAGCCCACAAAATGTGGGCTTTTTCTTAAGCTAAAACTTAAACAGTTTCAACTTTTACGTAGCGACGGCCAAATTGACCTTTCACTTCGAATTTTACTACGCCGTCAGCAGTAGCAAATAAAGTATGGTCACGGCCCATACCAACATTTGCACCAGCGTGGAATTCAGTACCACGTTGACGAACGATGATGTTACCAGCAGTTACAGTTTGACCACCGTAAACTTTAACACCTAACATTTTTGGGTTTGAATCACGACCGTTCTTCGTCGATCCACCGGCTTTTTTAGTTGCCATGTCTCTTACTCCTCGTGATTAGCCTGAAATACCAGTAATTTTCAACTCAGTGAACCATTGACGGTGACCTTGTTGTTTACGGTAGTGTTTACGACGACGCATTTTGATGATGCGGATTTTGTCGTGACGACCATGACCAATCACTTCTGCAGTTACTTTAGCGCCAGCTACAACTGGAGCACCGATTTGAATGTTGTCACCGTTTACAACCATTAATACATCATCAAATGTAATAGTTGCGCCAGATTCAGCCTTCAATAATTCAACTTTAAGGGTTTCACCCTCAACTACACGGTGCTGTTTACCACCGCTTTGGATTACTGCGTACATAACGTACTCCAATCAGCCCGTGTCGTCGTGCCGATAAAGGGATATATCGATCTTAAAACGAACGCCACTGGGGTTATACAAGGCGACAGATTTTAAGTGAAATTTGATCAAACGACAAGTGCTTTATCTTTAACTAAGCAACAGAAGCCATCATTCTTACATAATAAAAATAGCTTCAATTTGATTTTAGTACTTTTCATTGATTCTGAATGGAATTTAAAATACAGTTCCAAACACAACTTGCAACAAGAACAAGCTGTATTCATGTTGACGTTATTAAAATTTATTGTTTTGTCGGAAACACATCGTTTTGCCGAAATAAAGAACAAAGAACTCTTCATGAACATACAAATGATTAATATCAATTGCTTGTTTCCCTGTTTAATGCACTTTTAATTGATACACTAACGCCACTTATCTACCAATACGGGGTTTTTCTTCATATGGTCATCGATTTTAAGCAAGACATTCTCGCTCCTGTTGCTACAGACTTTGCTGCGATGGATCACTTGATTAATGAAGGAATTAGCTCAAAAGTCGGCTTGGTCATGTCAGTGAGTAAACATGTAGTTGAAGCTGGCGGCAAACGTATGCGCCCAATCATGTGTTTACTTGCAGCACGCGCTTGCGGCCTCGACAATATGCAAAATGCACAGCGTCTGGCAGCTATTATTGAAATGCTTCATACCGCAACTTTAGTGCATGATGATGTAGTTGATGAATCTGGACTTCGCCGTGGTCGTCCTACTGCAAATGCAACATGGAACAATCAAACGGCCGTATTGGTTGGTGACTTCCTTATTGCCCGCGCTTTTGACCTTTTGGTTGATTTAAACAACATGACCTTATTAAAAGACTTCTCAACAGGTACATGTGAAATTGCTGAAGGTGAGGTATTACAGCTCCAATCTCAGCATCAACCGGATACAACCGAAGAAACATATTTAAAAATTATTCACGGGAAAACTTCTCGTTTATTTGAACTTGCAACCGAAGGTGCAGCTATTTTGGCTGGGCAAGAAGCTTACCGCGAACCTTTAAGATTATTTGCAGGCCATTTCGGAAATGCATTCCAGATTATTGACGATATTTTAGACTACACTTCAGATGCTGAAACATTAGGTAAAAATATTGGTGATGATTTAATGGAAGGTAAACCGACTTTACCGTTAATTTCAGCATTAGCACATTCAACCGGTGAAGAGCATGCCATTATCAGACGCAGTATTGCGACTGGTGGTGTTGACCAATTACCTAAAGTGATTGAAATTGTGCAAAAGTCTGGTGCTTTAGACTATTGCCAGCGCCGTGCCCAAGAAGAAACAGAAGCAGCACTGCAAGCCTTATCAATCTTGCCTGATACACCTTATCGTCAAGCGTTGATTAATTTAACTCGGCTTGCATTACATCGAATACAGTAGATATTATTTTGCCTATGCATATAAATTTTTCAGAACATTTTTTTAAAATCCAAAAACAGCTTGAAAACCCTCAAGCTGTTATTGACGAAAATATTCTCATTGACCTAGTCAATGCTTTACGGCCATCCGATCCTCAAGATACGGATGAAATAGAGCAAAAAATACAAGCCTTTATTGATAGCCTATTACTTACTCCTACCGCTCCAGCCCTTTTACAAACCTTTTTATTACGCCTCATTAATCAATATAAGCAAGTCAGCTTATATGCAGATAGCGGTATTTTGTCTTTAGATGGTTTCTGGAACCAGCTTGGGCAAAGACTTGGCGGCCATTTTCTGCCACTTATTGAAGATGCAAGCCAGCTTAAAATTCTGATTGGAAAAATTTTCTATTTAGAAAGTGATTCAATCTGGTTAAACAATGTCGATGACAAGGATTGGGCAACTTTGTTCGGACTTATTGGGCAAAGTAATAGTAATGTCGCTGAAAAGCATGCCATTCAGCGAGAAATGATTAAGGCGATTACTGTCTTATCTTACCGTATTAGTGGTATTGGTCTTTATCCTGAATTTATTAACGCTCAACCTGAGTTAACCGAATATGAATCGCCATTTTTGGTACAAAACCGTGAAATTATTGAGTTTATAGAGAAGTACAAAAAACAGGATATTTCCAGCAACGACATTGCTGTGCTTCCACCACCTGATGCCTCTCAAGCATTTGTAATGCTAGAGCAGTGTCGAGACGTCGTTTTAAAAATACGTCGAGCGACCAAAAGAATCGGTGTTAGTTTAAGTTTGACCTATCTTTTGTCTTTACTTGAACAGTGTTTAGATCGGATTGAATTATTACTCTATCTAGTTGTAGACGATAGCGAGGGACGTTACGTTTCTTTAGGAAACTTAATTTCAGACTTAACTAAAGCACATTATAGTGAAAAAAGTGTCCGCTCGTTACTCAGCACGACCAGTGAGCTTATTGCCTTTCAAGTCACAGAGAATGCAAGCCGTACTGGCGAACACTATGTAAGTACAGACACCAAAGGCTTTTGGGGCATGTATAAAGCCGCTGCTGGTGCAGGTGTGATTATTGCCTGTATGGCCTCATTAAAAATTCTTGCTGCACGTATGACGATGGCTCCGCTCATGCAAGCCTTTACGTTCAGTATGAACTATTCACTGGGCTTTATTCTGATTCATGTATTGCACTTTACTGTTGCAACAAAACAACCCGCAATGACAGCTGCCGCACTTGCAGCCACAGTTCAGCAACGTAAAGGCTCTAAAACGGCACAAATTGCAGAATTAGCCGCACTTATTATCAATATTATTCGAACTCAGTTTATTGCTATTTTGGGTAATATCTCGATTGCAATTCCTACTGCTGCTCTTATTACCTTTGCTTGGCAGTTCTATCTTGATGAGCCTTTATTAACTCATACCAAGGCAACTTATCTATTACATAGCCTAAACCCTTTTACCTCATTAGCCGTTCCGCATGCAGCGATTGCTGGGGTGTGTTTGTTTTTATCTGGCCTAATTGCGGGCTACTTCGACAACATGGCAGTTTATAGAAAAGTAGGACCCCGTTTAAAAGCACATCGACGTTTAAGAAACTTATTTGGGCAAGAACGCCTGAACCGTTTTGCAGAATATATTGAACGTAATTTAGGGGCGCTCGCAGGTAATTTCCTATTTGGCGTAATGTTAGGAAGTATGGGAACAATTGGCTTTATTTTGGGCCTACCTCTAGATATTCGTCACATTGCCTTTGCGTCAGCGAACTTCATTCAAGGTTTAATGACTATTAATGGTAGTCCTGATATTGGCTTGATTATAGTTTCATTTTTAGGCGTACTCTGTATTGGTCTCACCAACTTATTTGTGAGTTTCACACTCACTATTATTGTGGCATTACGTGCACGTCGAGTTCGCTTTGAACAATGGAAGCCATTAGCCAAACTGGTCATGACCCATTTTCTTACCCGACCAAGTGACTTCTTTTGGCCACCGAAACAGCCTCTAGAATTAGAAGAAAATGCCCAAGCCAATAGTGGAAAAAAAGCAGAACATTAAATGTTTTGCTTTGTACACAAAATGTGATGTCCGTCAATTTTGTTGTGATTGTTTTTCCAAATGTTAAAAAAATTTCAAAATGAATTTACGATGATCTATCAGGCTTGAAAAAAAGTGTACTGGCAAGTACACTTTCAACGGCGTTCAATAGTGAAAAACTATATGAATAAGCAAAGGTGTGTTTATGCCCTATCTATTGCTTTGTATTGGTTGCGTTTTTTTAGGATTAGGTGTTCTTGGTCTTTTTGTACCAAGTCTTCAATCTTTGGACTTGCTCACCGTTCAAACATTGAGTCACCATCGTTTAGATTATCTTAATACTATAACCACCTTTCTTGCACGCGTAGGCGGCATGCCTTTTGTATGTTTTTTATCCTTTCTAGTATGTATATATTTAGCATGGTATAAAAAATATATTACTGTTATTTTCATTAGCTTGGGAGTTATTGGCAGTATCACCATGGGTTGGCTGCTCAAGTGGTGTGTTAACCGGCCTAGACCTCCTGAGGCATATCATATTGTTGAAAGTTACGGTGCATCGTTCCCAAGTGCACATAGTGTTTATGCATCAACACTGGCTTGTCTGGCAATGATTATGTTATGCCATAAGCACAACATTAACTCTCCTTATATTGTTTTGATCTCCTGTCTTTGGTTTGTGTGTATGGGGCTTTCAAGAATATATGCAGGAGTTCATTTCCCAACAGACGTACTCGCTGGTTGGGGCATTGGTTTTATTTGGATTGCACTGCTTTGGCTCTGGTTATTACAAACACAAAGTAGGTTAAGTAGAAAACAAATATATTTTTAGATTTTATCTAAACGAGGTGGAACAATGATGTCGGCTAAGCTTTGGGCACCAGCCCTTACTGCTTGCGCATTAGCAACAAGTATCGCGCTTGTTGGTTGTAGCAAAGGCTCCGATGAGAAACAGCAAGCTGCTGCTGCTCAGAAAATGCCGCCTGCAGAAGTAGGTGTTATTGTTGCTCAACCACAAAGTGTTGAACAAAGCGTTGAGCTTTCAGGCCGTACTTCAGCATATCAAATTTCTGAAGTTCGTCCTCAGACAAGTGGCGTGATTTTAAAACGTTTATTTGCTGAAGGAAGCTATGTTCGTGAAGGTCAGGCGCTTTATGAGCTCGACTCTAGAACGAACCGTGCAACGTTAGAAAATGCAAAAGCATCACTCCTACAACAACAGGCAAATCTAGCTTCACTACGTACCAAGTTAAATCGTTATAAACAACTTGTTTCTAGTAATGCTGTGTCTAAACAGGAATATGATGACTTACTTGGTCAAGTCAATGTTGCAGAAGCACAAGTTGCAGCAGCTAAGGCTCAAGTAACAAATGCAAATGTAGATCTTGGTTATTCTACAATTCGCTCTCCTATTTCTGGCCAATCTGGTCGTTCTTCAGTAACGGCTGGTGCTTTGGTTACTGCAAACCAGACTGACCCGTTGGTAACGATTCAACAGTTAGATCCTATCTATGTTGATATTAATCAGTCTAGTGCTGAGTTATTGCGTTTACGTCAACAACTAAGTAAAGGCAGTTTAAATAACAGTAACAACACGAAAGTAAAATTAAAGCTTGAAGATGGTTCTACCTATCCAATCGAAGGGCAACTTGCTTTCTCTGACGCTTCTGTAAACCAAGATACAGGAACAATTACATTACGTGCCGTATTCTCTAACCCGAATCATTTATTGCTTCCGGGTATGTATACCACTGCGCAAATTGTTCAGGGCGTTGTTCCAAATGCTTACCTGATTCCTCAAGCTGCCATTACTCGTTTACCTACAGGACAAGCTGTAGCGATGCTTGTTAATGCTAAAGGGGTTGTTGAGAGCCGTCCTGTTGAAACCTCTGGTGTTCAAGGACAAAACTGGATTGTGACTAACGGCTTAAAAGCCGGCGATAAAGTCATTGTTGATGGTGTTGCCAAAGTTAAAGAAGGGCAAGAAGTATCAGCAAAACCTTATCAAGCTCAACCAGCAAACTCTCAAGGTGCAGCACCAAATGCTGCGAAACCGGCTCAATCAGGTAAACCTCAAGCAGAACAGAAAGCAGCTTCAAATGCATAAGGGGTAGATTGAATGGCACAATTTTTTATTCATCGCCCCATATTTGCGTGGGTGATTGCATTAGTCATTATGTTGGCGGGTATTCTTACGCTAACAAAAATGCCTATTGCACAATATCCAACGATTGCACCACCAACCGTAACGATTGCTGCGACTTATCCTGGTGCATCGGCTGAAACAGTTGAAAATACTGTAACCCAGATCATTGAACAACAAATGAATGGTCTTGATGGCTTACGTTATATTTCATCTAACAGTGCTGGTAATGGTCAGGCATCTATTCAATTAAACTTTGAACAAGGTGTTGACCCTGATATTGCACAGGTTCAAGTTCAAAACAAATTGCAATCTGCAACTGCGCTTTTACCTGAAGATGTACAACGTCAAGGTGTAACAGTTACTAAATCTGGTGCGAGCTTCTTGCAAGTTATTGCATTCTATTCACCAGATAACAACCTGTCAGACTCTGACATTAAAGACTATGTAAACTCGTCAATTAAAGAACCGCTTAGCCGTGTTGCCGGTGTTGGTGAGGTACAGGTCTTTGGTGGCTCATACGCAATGCGTATCTGGCTTGATCCAGCTAAATTAACAAGCTATCAACTTACTCCTAGTGATATTGCAACTGCCTTACAAGCGCAGAACTCGCAAGTTGCTGTAGGTCAGTTAGGTGGTGCTCCGGCTGTACAAGGTCAAGTTCTTAACGCAACAGTAAATGCACAAAGCTTATTGCAGACTCCTGAGCAGTTTAAAAATATCTTCTTAAAGAACACAGCATCAGGTGCTGAGGTTCGATTAAAAGATGTTGCTCGCGTAGAATTAGGTTCGGATAACTATCAATTTGACTCGAAGTTTAACGGTAAACCGGCAGCTGGTCTTGCAATTAAAATTGCAACAGGTGCTAACGCACTCGACACAGCCGAAGCAGTTGAACAACGTTTATCTGAACTACGTAAGAACTATCCAACAGGTCTTGCAGATAAACTGGCTTATGACACGACTCCATTTATCCGTCTTTCAATTGAAAGTGTAGTACACACATTAATTGAAGCCGTGATTTTGGTATTCATTGTCATGTTCCTATTCTTACAAAACTGGCGTGCAACGATTATTCCAACGCTTGCAGTTCCAGTAGTTGTATTAGGTACATTTGCGGTCATTAATATCTTTGGCTTCTCAATTAACACCTTAACCATGTTCGCTATGGTATTGGCAATCGGTCTTCTGGTCGACGACGCCATTGTTGTAGTCGAAAACGTTGAACGTGTGATGAGTGAAGACCATACCGATCCGGTTACGGCCACTTCTCGCTCAATGCAGCAGATTTCTGGTGCGTTAGTAGGTATTACCAGCGTATTGACAGCGGTATTCGTACCAATGGCTTTCTTTGGTGGTACAACAGGTGTAATTTACCGCCAGTTCTCGATTACCCTTGTAACTGCAATGGTTCTGTCGTTAATTGTAGCGTTGACGTTCACACCGGCACTTTGTGCAACTATCTTGAAACAGCATGATCCTAATAAAGAACCAAGCAATAATATCTTTGCGCGTTTCTTTAGAAGCTTTAACAATGGTTTTGACCGCATGTCACATAGCTACCAAAATGGTGTTAGCCGCATGCTTAAAGGCAAAATCTTCTCTGGCGTGCTCTATGCTGTTGTAGTTGCCCTTTTAGTCTTCTTGTTCCAAAAACTCCCGTCTTCATTCTTACCAGAAGAAGATCAGGGTGTGGTCATGACACTTGTACAATTACCACCAAATGCAACGCTTGACCGTACCGGTAAAGTGATTGACACCATGACTAACTTCTTTATGAATGAAAAAGATACCGTAGAATCTATTTTCACTGTTTCTGGTTTCTCATTCACAGGTGTTGGTCAAAACGCTGGTATTGGCTTCGTTAAGTTGAAAGACTGGAGCAAACGTACGACACCAGAAACTCAAATTGGTTCATTGATTCAGCGTGGTATGGCATTAAATATGATCATTAAAGATGCATCATATGTTATGCCGTTACAGCTTCCAGCAATGCCTGAACTTGGTGTAACTGCCGGATTTAACTTGCAGCTTAAAGATTCAAGTGGTCAAGGCCATGAGAAACTGATTGCAGCTCGTAACACGATTTTAGGTTTGGCATCACAAGATAAACGTCTTGTAGGTGTGCGTCCAAATGGTCAGGAAGATACTCCTCAGTATCAAATTAATGTAGATCAGGCTCAAGCTGGTGCTATGGGCGTTAGTATTGCCGAAATCAACAATACAATGCGTATTGCATGGGGTGGCTCATACATTAACGATTTCGTTGACCGTGGTCGTGTGAAAAAAGTTTATGTTCAAGGTGATGCGGGCAGCCGTATGATGCCTGAAGACTTAAACAAATGGTATGTACGTAATAACAAAGGTGAGATGGTTCCATTCTCGGCGTTTGCTACAGGCGAATGGACGTATGGTTCTCCACGTCTCGAACGTTATAACGGCGTGTCATCAGTTAACATTCAAGGTACACCTGCACCTGGCGTGAGCTCTGGTGATGCCATGAAAGCAATGGAAGAAATTATTGGTAAGTTACCATCTATGGGCTTACAAGGTTTCGACTATGAATGGACAGGCTTATCACTTGAAGAACGTGAGTCTGGTGCTCAAGCGCCGTTCTTATACGCACTTTCATTGTTAATCGTATTCCTTTGCTTGGCTGCACTATATGAAAGCTGGTCAATTCCGTTCTCGGTTTTACTTGTGGTACCACTTGGTGTCATTGGTGCAATCGTATTGACCTACTTGGGCATGATTATTAAAGGAGATCCAAATCTCTCAAATAACATTTACTTCCAGGTAGCGATTATTGCGGTTATCGGTCTTTCTGCAAAAAATGCGATCTTGATTGTTGAATTCGCAAAAGAATTGCAGGAAAAAGGTGAAGATCTACTTGATGCAACCTTACATGCTGCAAAAATGCGTTTACGTCCAATTATCATGACCACCCTTGCCTTCGGTTTCGGTGTACTTCCACTTGCACTTTCAACAGGTGCCGGTGCAGGAAGTCAGCACTCTGTAGGCTTTGGTGTACTTGGTGGCGTACTCAGCGCGACGTTCTTAGGTATCTTCTTTATCCCTGTATTCTATGTGTGGATTCGTAGTATCTTTAAGTACAAACCAAAAACCATAAACACTCAGGAGCATAAATCGTGATGCAAAAAGTATGGTCTATTTCAGGTCGTAGCATTGCGGTATCTGCACTTGCGCTTGCTTTGGCAGCTTGTCAAAGCATGCGCGGCCCAGAACCAGTCGTGAAAACCGATATACCACAAAGCTATGCATATAACAGCGCTTCTGGTACGTCTATTGCTGAACAGGGTTATAAACAGTTCTTTGCTGACCCGCGTTTGCTTGAAGTGATTGATTTGGCTCTTGCCAATAACCGTGACTTACGTACAGCAACGCTCAATATTGAACGTGCTCAACAGCAATATCAGATTACACAGAACAACCAGCTTCCAACAATCGGTGCAAGTGGTAGTGCAATTCGTCAGGTTTCTCAAAGCCGTGATCCGAATAACCCCTACTCTACTTATCAAGTAGGTTTGGGTGTAACTGCTTATGAGCTAGATTTCTGGGGTCGTGTTCGTAGCCTCAAAGATGCTGCTTTAGATAGTTATCTTGCAACACAAAGTGCTCGTGATTCGACTCAAATCAGTCTGATTAGCCAAGTTGCTCAAGCATGGTTAAATTATTCGTTTGCAACAGCAAACTTAAGACTGGCAGAGCAAACGCTTAAAGCACAGTTAGATTCTTACAATCTCAACAAAAAACGTTTTGATGTAGGTATCGACAGTGAAGTTCCATTACGTCAAGCACAGATTTCCGTAGAAACTGCGCGTAATGATGTAGCGAACTACAAAACTCAAATTGCTCAAGCACAAAACTTGTTGAACTTACTTGTAGGCCAACCTGTTCCACAAAACTTGTTACCTACACAACCTGTAAAACGCATTGCTCAACAAAATGTATTTACTGCCGGTTTACCAAGTGACTTGTTAAATAACCGTCCGGATGTAAAAGCTGCTGAATACAACTTAAGCGCTGCGGGTGCGAATATTGGTGCTGCAAAAGCACGTTTATTCCCAACCATTAGCTTAACGGGTTCGGCTGGTTATGCATCAACTGACTTAAGTGATCTATTTAAGTCTGGTGGTTTTGTATGGTCAGTTGGTCCAAGCTTAGATTTACCAATCTTTGACTGGGGTACACGCCGTGCCAATGTAAAAATTTCTGAAACCGATCAGAAAATTGCATTGTCTGATTATGAAAAATCAGTTCAGTCGGCGTTCCGTGAAGTTAATGACGCGCTTGCAACTCGTGCCAACATTGGTGAGCGTTTAACAGCTCAGCAACGTCTAGTAGAAGCGACTAACCGCAACTACACACTTTCAAATGCGCGCTTCCGTGCTGGTATTGATAGTTACTTGACAGTTCTTGATGCACAGCGTTCTTCATATGCGGCTGAACAAGGTTTGTTATTGCTTCAACAAGCAAACTTAAACAACCAAATCGAGTTATACAAAACTCTAGGTGGTGGTTTAAAAGCAAATACTTCAGATACAGTGGTTCACCAACCATCTAGTGCTGAACTTAAAAAGCAATAAGTTTTAAATCACTTTCTTATAAAAGCTCACTTCGGTGGGCTTTTTTATTGCAACTCATCTGAATATTTTTTATCTTGAAAGCTAAAGAAATTTAGATTGATAAAAAACAATGTTATTAAGTAATTTAGAAAGTGTTCCAGGCCACCAAATTTTAAAGCAGCTTGATGTCGTTTACGGGAGTACCGTCCGTAGTAAGCATGTGGGTCGCGACTTGATGGCAAGTTTAAAGAATATTGTAGGTGGTGAACTTACGGGTTATACCGAATTATTAGAAGAATCTCGACAAGAGGCTATGCAACGTATGATTGCAAAAGCCCAGCAACTTGGTGCCAATGCAATTGTCGGTATTCGTTTTTCTACCTCAAATATTGCCCAAGGTGCTTCTGAATTATTTGTATATGGCACAGCAGTAGTTGTGCAGCCTCAAGCACCTCATCTACCCGATCCATTTAGTGCATAGGTAGAAAATGGACAATCTTATTTTTCAGCTTGTTATTTTTCTCATTCTTTTCAGTATTGGTTGGGCTTTTGGCCGCCATATTGAACGAAAACATTTAAATGAACTTCTAGAAAAAGAGCAACAATTTGCCCATATCAGAATTGATACCAATCGTTTTGCCACAAGTGATCAGTTAGGCCATTTTATTAGCAGTAATGTGGTTATTTCGCATGACTACTTTAAATATGTACTAGCCTCTATAAAAAATATTTTAGGTGGTCGGCTGACCAGTTATGAAAGTATTGTTGAACGTGCTCGCCGCGAGGCGATTGTACGACTAAAACAACAAGCTCAAAGTGTCGGGGCCAATCACATTATGGGAGTTCGGCTGAGTACAACCGAACTGGGTATGCAAGGTGGAATGGTGGAGGTATTTGCCTACGGAACAGCAGTCAAAGATTAACACTGCCCCATAGCAGAAAAATGTATACGCGGATTGCCAATATTTTTAGTTAAGTGTTGGCAAATTCCGGTAATTTTCCATATACCCTGTTGTTTTGCCAAAGTAAAATAATAGCGACCAAAAGAATGAAAATAATCATTTTCCGAAAAACGATAAATTTGATAATTACATTCTAACCATGCTTGCTCTTGTTCAATCCGAATAAGAGGATTGCTTAAATTGTGTTGTAGCCGCAAATGTGACAAAGCTTGTTGCCGTGAACCTTTATATTCATGACAAGACACCACGCATAAAGGCTCCCCTCTAAACTGCAAATAATCTACCTCAAGTTGATCGGCCAACAACTCATCAAACGCATCCCAATTTTTCTGGTCAAAAACCAATTGAAAACGCGTAATGACCTCTAAAATACGATGGTAGTCTTGATCCATGGTGAACCTTCTATGCGGGTTTTTCCATCAATTTAGCACGGCGAAATCTTTTTTTTATTTCACTTTTGTTTTCCGGATCATTTTATAGAGTAGTTTCGGTGACATACGGGAAACCATCACGCCTAATTTTTCTTTAGTACCGCCCACTACAATATATTCCTGTCCTTGCATTAATGCCTTAACTGACTGTTCTGCAAAAACATCGGCCTCTAGTCCATTTTCGATTGCTTCATCTTGGTGGCCTTGAGGTTGCCCTGCACCATTTAGTGCATTAAACGAAACATTAGTTTTTACAAAGCCCGGGAAAATAACCGAAACTTCAACACCCTGATCGGCAACTTCGGCACGTAAACTGTTGGCCCACATGTGAATAGCAGCTTTAGCAGCCGAATAACTCGCACGGTACTGCGTACCTAAAAGCCCTGCTACACTAGAGACAAATACGACTCGGCCAGACTTTTGTTTTAGCATGGTCGGTAATACGGTTTTAGTTAACGCGACTTGTGAGAAATAATCGACTTCCATAATGGCCCGTTCTGTTGCCATTGTGGTGTCTTGAATAAGAGCACGTTGACTTAAACCCGCATTATTAATAAGCCAGTCAATTCGTCCTTTTGCTTTTAAAATCTGCTCATAAGCCTCTTGAACTTGCTCTTGATTGGTAATGTCTGCAACTACCGACAAGTGCTGATCCGGATGGAGTAAACCAACGCGAACTTCTTCTAACTCTTCAAAGCGACGCGAAGTTAAAATCACTTGAGCACCTTGCAAAGCAAACTCACCAGCTAAAGCTTTACCTAAACCGGAAGAGGCTCCCGTAATCCACACCACTTTATTTTGCAAAGTATCAAGTTTGGCCATTTTAACTTCCTATTATCTTTTTAAATTATGCTGCTTGATGCATGAAGGCCAAAAAGTGGTTGATATAGTGAGTTGCGGTCGTTTGATCAACCTGCGTCCCCAATTTTTCCAAACGTTTATAGCCCAAATGCGTTGTCATATTAATGACCCCATTTAGGGTTTTATCGACAACCAAATTAAATTTTAAACGTTTTTTAGGTTCACGTACTAGGCTTGTTACACCTAAATCCACAATTTGAATTAAGGTCTGAAAAGCTTTTTCTACGCTTTGCATATTGCCCTCACGTATTTGTTCCGTCAGTGTTTGGGCCTGTTGTACAAGTTGAGGTGTGATCGGGTATGTAATATAAACCTCTTGCTCACGTTCTTTCATGAGTGAGGTCATATAATCAACTAAAGGTAAAAGTCTTTCATTACCGAAAAAAGAGACTGACCAAGGCATATATTTTCGGAAAGTATCTAAAATTTGCTGAAGAACTTTCTCGGACTCATACCGCTGCTTTTCAGTCATAGTCGAGTTATCTTGCTCATCCTTTAACAATACAGAGAAAACTTGCTCAATAATTTCACACGACAAATCGGAAAGAACATCCCCCAATACTTTCGACTGGCTTTCTCTTACCCCAGCATGTAATTTCTCTCGAATTGAAGCAAATTGGGTATAGGTTGAATCGGAAATCTTTAAAAAAACTTTGTAGCTCATGTGTCGCATCCCTTTTCAATTCTTTTGTAATTTTTCTGCCGTGCCGCTACACGATTAAATTGTGATCCATGCTTCATAAATCTACCGTTTTTTGAAAAAAATACAAAACCGTTTATCTGTTTTCAGCACATTAATTTCGAGGCAATTTTTTGCTACAATAGATGCAATTTTTTATGCATATTCGATCTAAGCTACTATGACTGACGCTCAAACCGCTCAAAATATTGCCACCACCTACGATCCAACCGAGATCGAAAAGAAGTGGTACAAAACGTGGGAAGAACAAGGTTACTTCAAACCTTCTGGTCACGGTGAATCATTCTGTATCATGATTCCACCACCAAACGTCACTGGTAGTTTGCACATGGGCCATGGCTTTAACAATGCCATTATGGATGCCCTCACCCGTTATAACCGTATGATGGGTAAAAACACTTTGTGGCAACCGGGTACCGACCATGCTGGTATTGCAACTCAAATGGTTGTTGAGCGTCAACTTGGCTTACAAGGTATTACTCGTCACGACTTAGGCCGTGAAAAGTTCATCGAAAAAGTTTGGGAATGGAAAGAACAATCTGGCGGCACAATTACCAAACAAATTCGTCGCTTAGGTTCGTCTGTAGACTGGTCACGTGAACGCTTCACGATGGATGAAGGTTTATCAAACGCAGTGAAAGAAGTTTTCGTTCGTTTGCACGAAGACGGTTTAATTTACCGTGGTAAGCGTCTTGTAAACTGGGACCCTAAACTTCAAACTGCGCTTTCTGATCTTGAAGTAGAAAGCAAAGAAGAAAAAGGCTCACTTTGGCACTTTAAATATTTCTTTGAAGATAAATCAGTTAAAACTCAAGATGGCAAAGACTATCTCGTAGTTGCAACGACTCGTCCTGAAACTTTACTTGGTGATACTGCTGTTGCTGTTCACCCTGAAGATGAGCGTTATGCGCACCTTGTTGGTAAAAATATTGTATTGCCAATTACAGGTCGTTTAATTCCAATCGTTGCTGACGACTACGTTGAAAAAGACTTCGGTACTGGCTGTGTAAAAATCACCCCTGCTCACGACTTTAACGACTATGAGTTAGGTAAACGCAATAGCTTGCCAATCATTAATATCTTCAACAAAAACGCTGAAGTTTTAAGTGAGTTTGAATATATTGCAAAAGCTGGCGAACAAATTTCTAAAACAATTACTGCACCTGCAGATTATGCTGGTTTAGAGCGCTTCGAAGCACGTAAAAAACTAGTTGCTCAAGCGGAAGCTGAAGGCTGGTTAGACCAAATCCAACCGTATGACTTAAAAGCGCCACGCGGTGACCGTTCAGGCGTGATTATTGAGCCGTTACTGACTGACCAATGGTATGTAAAAATTGCGCCGCTTGCTGAGCCTGCAATTGAAGCGGTTCAAGATGGTCGTATTAAGTTTGTTCCAGAGCAGTACAGCAACATGTACATGGCATGGATGCGTGACATTCAAGACTGGTGTATTTCACGTCAGCTTTGGTGGGGTCACCGTATTCCAGCTTGGTACGATGCGGATGGCAACATCTATGTTGGCCGTAGCGAAGAAGAAGTTCGCGCGAAAAATAACATCGCGGCCGATGTTGAGCTTAAACAAGACGAAGACGTACTTGATACATGGTTCTCATCTGCACTTTGGACATTCTCAACCTTAGGTTGGCCAGAACAAACGCCTGAACTCAAAACTTTCCACCCGACTGATGTGTTGGTGACTGGTTTTGACATTATCTTCTTCTGGGTTGCCCGTATGATCATGATGACCATGCACTTCATGAAAAATGAAGATGGTTCATCTCAAATTCCATTTAAGACGGTTTACGTTCACGGCTTGGTACGTGATGGTGAAGGTCAGAAAATGTCGAAGTCTAAAGGTAACGTTCTTGACCCATTAGACTTGATTGACGGTATTGATTTAGAAAGCTTAGTCGCAAAACGTACGACTGGCCTCATGAACCCGAAAGATGCTGCGAAGATTGAAAAATCAACGCGTAAAGAGTTCCCAGAAGGCATTAATGCTTATGGTACTGACGCAGTTCGTTTCACGTTCTGTGCCCTTGCAAACACTGGTCGTGATATCAAGTTCGACTTAAAACGTGTTGAAGGCTACCGTAACTTCTGTAACAAAATCTGGAACGCAACTCGTTTCGTTTTGATGAATGTTGAAGGCCAAACTGTTGGTCAAGAAGCGCGTCCTGATCTATGGGAACTTCCAGAACAATGGATTATCAGCCGTTTGCAAAAAGCAGAAGCTGCTGTACATCAAGCGTTTGCAACGTATCGTTTAGACCTTGCTGCTCAAGCGATTTACGACTTTATCTGGAATGAATACTGTGACTGGTACGTTGAGTTAACTAAACCAGTTCTGAATGATGCAGAAGTGTCTGAAGAGCGTAAAGCTGAAGTACGCCGTGTATTGCTTGCAGTCATGGAAGCTTCTTTACGTTTGGCTCATCCGCTTATGCCGTATTTGACAGAAGAAATCTGGCAAACGCTTGCCCCAATGCTTGGTCAAGGCGGCCCAACCATTATGACTGCTCAATACCCTATTCCCGAGCAAGCAAAAATCAATGAACAAGCTGAAGCAGATATGCAATGGCTTCAAGGTTTGATTGGCGCAGTACGTAACATTCGCGGTGAAATGGGCTTAGGTAATGCGCGTTTATTGCCAGTATTACTTCAAAACATTTCTGATGCTGAACGTGAGCAAATTACACGTATTGAAGCATTGTTCAAAGCATTGGCTAAAGTCGAAAGTATTGAGTTCTTAGGTAAAGACCAAGAACCACCGCTTTCTTCTTCAAGTGTTGTAGGTCATGCATCGGTATTTGTACCAATGAAGGGCTTAATTGACCCTAAAGCTGAGCTTGCTCGTTTGCAAAAAGACTTGGATAAAATCCAAAAGCAACACGATCAAATTGCAAATAAACTTGCAAATGAAGGCTTTGTATCTAAAGCACCAGCAGCGGTTGTTGAAGGTGAAAAAGCGAAGCTTGCTGAATTTGCTGCGCAGTTAGATAAAGTTAAAGCGAATATGGAGCAAATTGCTGCGCTTTAATCTTTAAAGTTCACAATTTAATCTGTAATATAAAGGGCTGATTATTCAGCCTTTTATATTTAAAAAATGAAATACTTAATGAATATTCGTGGAGATATTCCACATGCAAAAATTGAAAATATTAATATTCCATTAAATCGAAGGAATTTAATTATTACTGGTAGGAATGGAAGTGGAAAAACCAGTTTTTTAACGACATTGGAAAGAAATATATTAAATAACCTTGAAAAAAAAGATCAGCAATTATTACAGTCTCAAAGAAATATTGAGAGTTGGATAAATTATCGTAATACTCTTGCGAAAACATCGGAGCAATATATTAGTATATCTAACCAGATAGAAAGGGAACAAGAAAAAATTCAATTATTAAATAATGGTTTTCAATTAGATTTTAATAGCTTTGATGAATTACAATCAAATTATGATAGTTTTAAAGCAATTTTTAGAAGTTTTCCTGCTATGCGTATTTCTTCGATAGATCATGCAACACAAACCACGTCCCTGATAGAAGAAAAAACTATTGCAAAGCAAAATTTCAAACATAACTTAGGATCAAAGCTTGAACAACATCTTATAAATGTAAAAACATCTGAAGCTTTTGCTAAAGGTATTGAAAAAGATGAAATTAAGGGTAAGAAATTTGAAGAATGGTTTAACCTATTTGATACATCTTTAAAAAAATTATTTGAAAATAATAATGCTAAATTAGTTTTTTCAAATGAAGAAAGAAAATTTCGAATAACTGATGGTAAACTTATCTCATCTTTTCAAGACTTATCATCTGGTTATAAAGCTATTTTTGATATTTATGCCGATTTATTATTAAGAACAGAGTTTTTTGACATTACACCATCTGAACTTCAAGGTATTGTTTTAATTGATGAAATAGATGCTCATTTACATATCTCACTTCAAAAACTAATATTACCTTTTTTCAGCGAATCTTTTCCAAATATTCAATTTATTGTAAGTACGCACTCTCCGTTTGTTATTACTTCAACAGATAATGATACTGTAGTTTATGACATTTCTAGCGGTGAATTTTTTGAGGATGACTTAAGCTATTATTCTCATGAATCAATAATAAAAGAGCTATTTCATGTAAAAGAAGAAAATGAAAATCTAAAAAAACTTTCAGGTCAACTTTTAGAATTTATTGAATTGAAAGATTCACCCAAAGACCTAAATACAATTCAAGACTTATTAAATGAAATTCATAAAAATTTTGAAAAATTATCAGTAGAACTACAACTCCAGTACATGGTTGCTAAAAATAAACTTGCTAAATTAAAACATGAGGGAAACTAATTCATGTTTTCAGTTACTCGACCTACTACTTTTCCTAAAAGTTTAACAAAATCTACTAAAGACTATCGCGCCGCAGATGTTGTTGAAGTACTTCAAGATATATTTTTTGCAAAATGTTATCTATGCGAGAGACAAGGATTTCCTGATGTAAATATCGAACACCGTGACCCTCATTTAGGTGATGATACAAAAAAATATGACTGGCATAACCTTTTTTATGCTTGTGTAAGATGTAACAGTATTAAAGGTGATACACATATAAATATTTTGGATTGTTGTCAATCTATTGATGTATCTCAAGCAATTGAATTACATTGCCCTCTTGTCAATAATGAAGCTCATAAAATAACTGTACAATTAGGAAATTTACCTAATAGTTTAGAGATTTCATCAACTATTGAACTTCTTAACAGATGCTTTAATGAAACAAATACTGCATTAAGAGGTATAAGTAGACATTCATTAATAAAAGAAATTCAAAAATATCAAATCCAATTGTCCATTTTGAAAAATAAACTACTTTATCCCGAATTACCTTTAACATCCAAAGCAAAAACTGAAATTCTCGAACAACTTAAAGCTATGTGTGACAAGGAATTTCCATTTTCTGCATTTTGGAAATGGGCTATTACTCGTGATGATGACTTATCTAAAATAGTAGGTAATGTATTTTAAATATTTTTATACCTCTCCTTAGAGAACATGAGCAGCACTGCCATGAAAGGAGAGGTACTTTTAGAAATCAAAGCACCCCATGCCCCAACAACATCTCTACCCCACTCACTTTTTTCATATGCTTTAAACGTTCCTTTTCCCATTTCACCTGCTGCTTTAACTCAGCACAGTCAGCATCTACAGCTTTATAAACATCACTAATTTGTACATGCTCTGCTTTTACATTCTTTGCTAACTGAAAAGAATCCAAAATCTCAGTAATTTGGCTTTCAAGCTGCTGACTTTGTGCATCCAAAGCAAGTTTATAAAATCGCAACTGTTCGGCAGATAATTCTTTAGCGCCTAGCCCTTTATTCTGTTCAAGCTGTAACTGGAGTTTGAGTAAATAAAACAAATCCTGCTTTTCGTAGGCCTGACTTGCTTGTTGGAACAACTCAGTTTTTTCTTCTTTTTTGGTTTCATCTTGCTCACGGTCTGGGTGAATCATCGCGGCAATTTTTAAATAAACTGTTTTGAGTGACTGGGCTGCCATTTGCTCGGCTTGTTCACGTTTCTGTTGTTGTCTTTGCTGTTTGGCTTGTTCTCGCGCTTGTTGTTGCTCGGCAGCGTACTTTTCAAAGTCTTCTTCTAACTCTAAAACTTGATCAACACTTTCTTCATATCCAAATTCTATTGGCTGAGCTTTTTTATTCTTTTTTGCCGATTCCGCTGCATGTTGCTGATAAAAAGTATCGATCTGCTTCACTAACTCCAACTGTTCAGCAGACAGCATTTTGGAGCGCTTCAACATTTGCGCAAGCTGGGCAATTTTTTCATCCAGTTGTTGTATGTCTGCTTTGGAAAACT
Source organism: Acinetobacter sp. OYA S30 (assembly GCF_033599315.1). Classification (NCBI taxonomy): domain Bacteria; kingdom Pseudomonadati; phylum Pseudomonadota; class Gammaproteobacteria; order Moraxellales; family Moraxellaceae; genus Acinetobacter; species Acinetobacter sp. OYA S30. The sequence continues at coordinate 6,701 of NZ_JAWVAV010000020.1, read as the reverse complement.
CATGGCTATGTAATATATTCCAAAGTTGCTCTAACTGCTGAAATAGCACTGTATGTAAATCGTTATATACAGGCATCAGTTTTTGTCGTATGTATTGTTGAATCTCAGCTTGTGCATTTTGCCATGTGCTCAGACTAACTTTTTGCTGTTCTATTTTATCAATCAGGCGATTCAGTTTTTTCTGCTGTGCAGATGGTTCAGACCTTTGCTGCAAGCTCACTTTGAGATCAAAGGACATACTCATCCACCCGAAAAAGAAAAAAGTGTAGCAATAATTATATGAGGAAGGTAGCAAAGCCTTCTTTAAATACGAGTCAGACTAAAGATTTATATCTCAAGAAATCCACCAAATCACTAGTGGCAAAGTCACGGCGGCGCATAACGTTTGAAAGCTAATTACAGCTGCCATGAGCTGACTATCGCCACCCAAAACTTTGGTTAAAATGTATGAAGCAGAAGCAGTCGGTAGCGCAAAGAAAATAACTAAAATTTGAGTTTGCAAGCTTGGTAAATCAAACCACATGCAGACCATATAAGCCAAAGCAGGTACTGCTAAAAGTCGAGCAAACGTATCTGCCGCCAATACCACAATGTCTTTTTTAATTTGCATAAACTGTAAAGCTGCGCCAACACATAACAAACCTAGTGGCAAACTCGACACTGAAAAAAGCTTAATAAACTGAGTAAAGCCTTCCCAAATCGGGAGGTGAAGTGCATTGACTGCTGCCCCGACTACACACGATGCAATTAATGGATTTTTAAGAAGAGCAATCAAAACAGGTTTAATTGCCATGTGTTCTTTAGACGTTAAAGCGAGCACCGAAATAACATTCACAAGCGGAATGCAAAGCGCTAATAAAATTGCCAGAATTGCCATTCCTTCACTTTTAAAAAGCGAAGTGACTAGAGCCAAACCAATATAGGTATTAAAGCGAACCATACTTTGTACATGCACACCAAAACGTGCGGGTGGTATGTGCCAAAACATTCGAAGTATGTATAAGAAAGCGGTCACTGCTAAAACCACAATCAACATCACAATAATGGCTGCACTCAAGCTTTGTAAGTCAATTTTTGCGGTCGAGAGCGTACTAAAAAGCAAAGCTGGAAATAAAATATAGTAATTTAGCTTCTCTGCCCCAGCCCAAAACTCATCGCTAAAAAAACGATGTTTTTTAAATAAGTATCCCGATGCAATTAATGCAACTAAAGGAAAAAGAGATAAAACAATGCTATTCATTTCTTTACTCGAGTTTTGTTAGGGCTTGCCAGTTTGGGAACTACCTTGGCTTACTCATATATTAAAGATAATGAAAACTCATGATAAAATGAGTTTTTACTCATAATAAGTACAACATGACATTTACCCAGCTTGAAATTTTTGCACTCATTGCTGAACTAAAAAGCTTTACTGCTACAGCAGAAAAGCTGGGAATTTCACAGTCGGCAGTTTCCCATGCGCTTAAATCATTAGAACAACAATGGGGCATTAACCTGATTTCAAGAACTCAAAGCGATATTGAGCTGACGACGACAGGTCAGCAGTTATTAACCCATGTAAAAGAGCTGTTGAGTATTTCCGATACCTTAGAAAAAGAAGTGGCTGCCATCCATGGTTTAAACGAAGGCACATTACGTATTGGTTCTTTTGGAGCTTCATCCTCTATTTATCTATTGCCTGAAATTTTAGAAACCTTTCGGCAACGCTACCCTAAAATCGAAATTTATATCGATGAAGGTGAAGATAAAGAAGTTGCTCAGTGGTTATTAGAGCGACGCATCGAAGTTGGTTTTTTGATTATGCCAGATGAGCGTTTTGATACATTTCCCTTAATTGAAGATCGTTTTGTTGCCTTAATTCCGAGTGGTTACCCGCTCGCCCAACAACTCTATATTGATCCAGCACAGCTAGAAAATTGTCCTTTCATTATGACAATGGCGGGTAGTCGACATCAGGTCGAATTAATTTTAAAAAATTTTAATGTCAAACCAGATATCAAATTTTATGTTTCACAAATTCTAAGCATTGTGAGTATGGTCCATAACCAGTTAGGGATTTCGATTGTCTCTGATATGGTGATTACCAAAGAATTACTGTCACTCTATCCAAATGTAGTTAAACGCCCATTTAAACCAAACCTTAAACGTTCTATTGGTCTTGCAGTAAAAAATAAGAAACACATCAGTCCAGCCGTAAAAGCATTTATTGAAGTTGCTCAAGAGGTTTGGTCCGATCATTAATTGAATATAGATAATTTTTGAAAATTTAATAATGATCTCTTTCAGATCAACTTATCAACATATTAGATGACTTGTAACGTAAAAAGCGCCCTTATTGCCCTATCTTGAATAAATCAACGCACCATTTATCGCCAAAATCCCCTATTTCAATCCAAATTGGTGCGCTTATTGCATATTCACTTTTATGCAATTGAGTTTGTTTCGACAAACTTAGGTTTTTAGATTCCTTAAATCTATTTTGGTGCAATTTACAGACCCAGATTTGTTCCAAAATGGAATTTAGCACTTTTTTCGAGCATGCTATGCAAAATGTAGATCTATTTTTCTTATTACTTGGTGCAGTTTTGGTTCTTGCCATGCACGCAGGTTTTGCATTCTTGGAACTTGGTACAGTTCGCCACAAAAATCAGGTGAACGCGCTTAGTAAAATTCTGACTGACTTTGCCCTCTCCGCAATCGCATATTTCTTTGTTGGCTACTATATCTCTTATGGTCAGCACTTCTTTCATGATGGTACGGTTTTATCCAATGATCATGGCTATAACCTTATGCGTTGCTTTTTCTTACTCACTTTTGCTGCGGCCATTCCTGCCATCATTTCTGGTGGTATTGCAGAACGCGCAAAAATGCGTTCACAAGCGATTGCCACACTCGCATTGGTTGCGCTGGTTTATCCGTTCTTCGAAGGAATGGTCTGGAATGGCAACTACGGTCTGCAAAAGTGGTTAGAAACAACTTTTGGCGCAGCTTTTCATGATTTTGCCGGTTCAGTCGTAGTACATGCTATGGGCGGTTGGATTGCACTTGCTGCCGTCATTTTGTTGGGCGCACGTTCTGGCCGTTATAAGAAAGATGGTCGTGTAAGTGCTAACCCACCTTCTTCTATTCCATTTTTGGCACTTGGCTCATGGATTTTGATTGTAGGCTGGTTTGGCTTTAACGTGATGAGTGCTCAGCGTGTTGATGCAATCTCCGGTCTCGTTGCGATTAATTCACTTATGGCAATGGTCGGCGGAACAATTACAGCAAATGCGATTGGGAAAAATGACCCAGGTTTCTTACACAACGGTCCACTTGCGGGTTTAGTCGCTATTTGCGCAGGTTCTGACATTGTTCATCCAGTCAGTGCACTTGTGATTGGTGGTGCAGCGGGTGCTATGTTCGTGTATCTATTCACCTATACTCAAAACAAACTCAAAGTTGATGACGTTCTTGGTGTCTGGCCGCTACATGGTGTATGCGGTGCATTTGGTGGTATTGCCGTAGGTATTTTTGGTCAAAAATGGCTAGGTGGTTTAGGCGGCGTATCATTCCTCTCTCAGCTCATCGGTACAGCACTCGCGATTGCCATTGCACTGGCTGGCGGTTTCATTGTTTATGGCATTCTTAAAGCGACCATTGGCATTCGCCTATCTCAAGAAGATGAGTTCCGTGGTGCAGACTTATCTATTCATAAGATCTCAGCAAACTCTGAAGAAGGTATGTTTTAATACTTTCTAAAGTGCTTAAGGCGACGATACTATTCGTCGCTTTTTTATTTTTTAAGGAAAATTGAACTTCTTTCACCAGTATAGTTTAAGAGCAATTTAAGATTAATTTTATGTAATTAGTCGCACCTATTGTCGATTGATATTGCATCAGAATGACTAATCAAAAATTTTTTTTCCAAATTAATATTCTCTTTCTTTTTTTCAGTTTTTTTATTCTTCTATTTGTATTTCCAGTCGGTGGGAAAATTGATATGTACCTCATCCAACCTTGGATTGATTCAACAGGTCATTTTTTCAATCGGGACAATTGGTATCTTGAAAGGCTTAATCATGAAATTGTAAAACAAATCATCACCGCCGTTTATGTTATCTTTTTTGGTTTATGGCTTGCGTCATTTAAATTAAAAAAATTAAAACCTTATCGCTGGCAATATGGCTATATGTTTTTTGTCAGTATGCTCGGTAGCAGTATAGTTGGCCTAATAAAGTCGCAAACTGCTCACGCCTGCCCTTGGAATATGGTTCACCCTAATACTTTAGGAAGCTATATTTGGGATTTCAGTGCTAAACATGGCCATTGTTTTCCAGGTGGTCATGCAAGTGCAGGTTTTATTTTAATGACAGGTTATTTTGTTTATCGTCTTGAACAACCTAAACGTGCTTACTTTTATTTATTCTCCGGTATTTTATTAGGTTTCATGATGGGTTGGGCGCAAATGATGCGAGGAGCACATTTCCTAAGCCATAACTTATGGACAGGCTGGGTCGTTTGGGCAATAAATATTTTATTTTATGCGATTTGTATTCATCGTTTTGAGTTCGAAAAACAAGTGAAACAAGAGCTTATGTAATCACGCTCTTGTTTCATGTAAATGTAAGACTTTAGGTAATTTCACTAATACAGAAAGACCGCCATGTTCTAAGCTCTTATCGAGAGTTAAAGTCCCACCAAGCCTTTGAGTTGCACGATCTACAATAGATAAACCTAGGCCACTTCCCACCTCAAGATGGTGATGCACGCGATAAAAACGCTTAAGGACTTTATCGTAATTTTCAGGGTCTATTCCTGCACCGCTATCTTCAATTTGAATACATGCGTAGTGATCTGGATCGGTATAAACTGAAATATTAATAACACCCTGATGCGGGGTATACTTAATTGCATTATCAATTAAATTAAAAATAATCGAATGTACAGTAGGCTCGATACTATGCATTTCGATAGGTTCATTTCTAACAAAACCTAAATCGATTTCTTTTTGCATAGCCAAGTTGACCAACTGCTCCACACAATTTAATGCCACATCATTGAGTTGAAAATATCCAGTAGGCTCGACCATACTTAAAGTTACATCTTGCTTGGCCAATGCTAAAAGCTGAGTCACCAAATGCTGAATACGTGCCAAACCTTTGCTTAAGTTTTGCAATGATTCATGCTCAGGGAACTGGCTTAGCAAAATCTTGGTTTGTAAATTCAATGCAGTCACAGGTGTTCGTAATTCATGAGCAGCATCGGCAATAAATTGCTTCTGTTCATTTTGCGCTTTAGAAATGCGCTCAAAAAGACGGTTCATTTCGTCAATAGTAGGTAAAAGCTCTTGAGGATAATCATGTACTTCAATTGGGGTGAGTTCTTCGGAATCGCGTTCTTTTAACTCATTTTTAAAATCATCTATTGGTTTTAAACCACGACGAATAATGGCTGCTAAAGCAAATATTGCAAAAGGTAAAATAATTAAATACGGAATAAACATACTGCCCGCAAGCTCCCAAGCGAAAGCTTCACGCACCCTCTCTTGCTGGCTGACCTGAATCTGGTAATCCTTCAAAGGTAAAACATAAGTTCTGACTATACCTTGAGCGGTTTTATGAGAATAAAATCCCGCTTGCTCAACAGGTGGAACCAGCAAATGTAAATGATGAGACAAATGGGCCTGATCCTTATAAGCCCAAATATCGATAAACAGATCTTCTTCGTGGTAAGTTTTATGAAAATCGAACTTACTGCTTACAGTTTTTAAAGGGTGCTCAGCTGTCCTTTCCGCTAAATACTTCATTTGAGTATCTAGAATTTCATCGACTTCTTGAAGTGCAACCTTATAAGCACTAAAAATTAAAATACAACCTAAGATGACACTGAAAATTGAGGTGCCCCAAATCAGCCGTTTTTTTAATGAATAATGCACTTTTATGAAGTCCCGAAATTTTAAATTATGATTGCCCCAAACGGTAGCCCAGTCCTCGGATGGTTCGAATAAAATCTTTACCCAGCTTCGCTCTTAAATGGTGAACATATACTTCAATAGTGTTACTGGTCACATCACTATCAAAATCATATAACTTATCTTCTAAGTTGGCTTTAGAAAAGATTTTATTTGGGTGAGTCATAAGTGGAATTAAGATTGCCCATTCACGATTTGATAGATCAATGCGTTGACCTTTAAACGTCGCAATATGCTGTTCAACATTTAAAACCAGATCACCACTTTCTAATAGTTGATCTTGACTCGCAAGTTGAGCTTCTACTCCACTACGGCGTAGTAAGGCATGAATACGGGCAAGCAACTCATCAAACTCATAAGGTTTAATTAAATAATCATCTGCACCCAAATTTAAACCATCGACACGGTTTTGTAATTGATCTCGAGCAGAAATAATTAATACTGGTGTTGCTGCTCTTTGACGGATCTGCTTCAAAACTTGCATACCATCCATCATAGGCAATCCTAAATCCAAAAGAATAAGATCAAATTTAGTCTTCGCCAATTGAGCCAAACCATCTAAACCGTTATTGACCCATTCCACCTCAAATTGATGATATTGCAGCAACGTGATCGTTGATTCTGCAATCATAAAATCATCTTCAATCATCAAGATTTTTGTCATGTTCTAGGCTCGCTTTAGTTTACATGGGCACAAGAGTGCAACATGTCCAGTTGAGGGTTGATGACCTGAGTTTTTACATCCAGC